>PUMG01000375.1 GCA_003551265.1 Halovenus sp. | reverse complement strand
TAGTCCGTGGGAAGCGAACACGGGATGACTTCTTCGATGCGGTCCTCGAACTCGACAGTCCGGCGACTGCGAGCGATGTCGCTGACCTTGCAGGCCGTGGTGTAGACGCTGCACGCGAGTATATGGAGTGGTTCGAGCGGATGGGGGTCGTCACACAGGTCACAGAGTCGCCAGCCACCTACGAGCGTAACCAGTCGTACTTGAACTGGCGACGCGTCCAGCGGCTCCGTACCAACCACGCTCCAGAGGAGCTTCTCGAATACCTGAAGACAGAGTCAAAACGTACAGAGGAGTTGGCAGAGGAATTCGGGGCCGAGACTCCCAGTGAAATTTCGATTTCGGAGTATGCCGCTGCCACGGACCAGTCCATCGAGGATGTCTGGGAGCGCCTCTCTTCGTGGAAGACGGCCCGTCGCCGTGTGACACTTCTCGAACGGGCACTGACCAGCGAATCCGGTGATGATGCCGATGTACCATCCGCGATATGAGCGACGGATACAGAGACGACACCTCGGATGTGAGTTCCGGAGTTCCGATTGATTCCGACCGACTCGACGTCATCTACGACCGACTCGCGACCGACGACCGGTTCGCTCAGCTACAGCCACATCCAGCGTTCGCACCTGACCGCCTGGTGTGTGTCTACAATCATCGTCTGTACCCGGAACGCATTCACCGTGCTCGTCTCGAAATTGTATGGTTCGAAAACGGGGACTTCTCGCTCCATTACCACGAACGACACAGAGACGGTGCGTTCGACCACCGATGGGATCGTCACCCATCCAGTCACAACGCCCGTGACCACATCCACCCGGGACCGGAGGCAGCGACTCCCGGAGAGGATACTCATCATCCCTCGGACTGGCGCGATGTTCTCTCGATGGTTCTCACTGAAATTGAACATCGCCAGCGTGCGCTGTGGAATTGATACCGTCTTCTGTCTGTGTTTTCACTGGTATCCCAGCACCTGATAGTGATTATTGCGAGTCTTTACCGCTACCGTGAGATAGGCCACCAGTGACACGGCCTGAGACACTGACATCCGTGACGTGCTCCTGAAAATAACCGCAATAATCACTATGACAGGGTGACGTAACGGTGGAGCGTTCGGCTTACGAGCACCGTTCAGGCGACAGTTCTATAAGCGAGTGCTGTCGATGTTCGTAGTGATGATAGACGACAACAAAAAGCCGCTTCTCTTTGCGCTCATCATCGCAGGGGTCGCGCTAGCGGTGTCCGCCCCACTCTCGTTCATCGTCGGGGCGTTTGTCACGATAGTGACCGGGACGGCACACGAGACACTCAGCTCTGGTGACGCAATCTACGGCATCATCGCAGGAGTGCTCACGACAGTGGTGTTCGTGGTGTACACCAGCTACGCAACCTACAGCTTCAGCAAGGCGAAGTACATCGACGGCACTGTCGAGTGAACAGACAATTTTCACCGCGGCTCGTAGACGAATATCCAGCCGTCTGCACGGAGAGTGACCATGTGGCCGTCGTACTCGAAGTTTACCGCTCCTGTCTGTTTTCGCTGCGTATCCAGCCCCGAGGGACCGAAGAACGTCTCTTCGAGTGCCTGAGCGTCGATTGAGTGATACAGCAGCGGCATCGCATCCCGGTCGAGTGGGTCGGCGTCTTTCGCATCCGCGATGGCGAACACGAGAGCCGTGGCGAGTTCTCCGTCCTGGTCGCGCTCGTAGCGGGCCTGATGAACCTGCGTCCACTGGTCGGTGTCGACGTTCTCGGTCGCTTCTACCGGGTCGTCATTGCTCATTGGTCTCACGGGCATGAGCCTCCTGTTGACTGTCGGTAGTGCCGCCCGCTCCGCCGAGGACTGCCTGAACCTGCTCGGTGTTGCGTGCTCGGACGATGATGTTCTCCCCCTCCTGATACTCGAGGACGCCGAGGTCTGCCAGCTTTGGAACGTGTGAGTGATACAGCGACACCTCGACACGCGTCCGCTCGTCATCGGACACCTTGCTGATGGGTTTGTCCTGCTCCCATGCAACAATCTTTTCGGCCAGCTCAGTCAACGTTTTGTCACCTGCATCCCGGACGAGCGTGTAGAGAAGGTAGCGCTGGCGCGGGTGACCGAGGGCTGCGAACACGCCATCGAGTTCGAGGACCGTATCAACATCGACACCTGCAGAGCCGACCTGTCCGCCGGATGGGGTAGATCTGGAGTCGGCCGCCGTCTGGTCGTTATCTCTCATCGACCGATATAGACGCCGGTGTCTCTTAAACTCACGTTGAGATATAGGTGCGCGTTGATTGCGGAGTTCTCCCCCGGTCTCAGTCTTCGTCCGGGCTCGGTCCCCACTGCTCCATCACTCTGGCTGTCACGTAAAACCCGGCCATGCCGAACACCGCCGCGAACATCACCGACCACGGCGTGAGGTCGTGACCGAGAAGCGAGACGAGCGCCGCCCAGAGCACCAACAGCCCTGCCGTCCAGGCGAGCAGTTTCCACGTTTCCATGGCCGCAGATACGACCCGGACAATAAAGAGGTGGTGGGTTCGGACACGGCGGCGAGAGATGACATCACCGACAGAACTTCTGGGTGACGTACACGGAGTCGGCGTCGGCCACCACGCCGAGAGCCATCTGCGACCAGTCACTCCTGACGAGATTGATGTAATGTCCCGGCGAGTCCAGCCACGCCTCGACGACAT
>PUMG01000369.1 GCA_003551265.1 Halovenus sp. | reverse complement strand
TGCCAGCACAACAGGGTCGTCCCGCCGTGTTTGCGCTGTCGTCGGCGACGTCGGTTTCACCTCCGCAATCATCGGAACCCGTCCATCTACTGTCGCCTGTTCGAACGCCGAAACGAACGAACGCGGCTGAACCGACACTCGCTGCTCACCTCCGGAACGCTCACTGGCGGATTCGAGTATCGACCGAACCGCTGGAGCGAGTCTCTCTCTACTGACCATTATTGAGCATCGTTGGACAGAGATGTACATAAGAGTTGTGACTGTTAGGTGAGCGTCTGCCGGAGACGTGTGAGGAGAGGACGCCGCTTTCGCGTGAGTCTCCCGCGGACGACGGGAAGCAGTTTCGAGGTGAGTCCCTGCTGTTGTTCGTACTCCTGTGTCCGAAAACGGTCGTCCTCCAGAAACAGGCGGTGGGTTCGTCTGTTGAGGTTACAGCCGCCTGCAACGGCGTGCCAGCAGGGGGCCAGCACGTCGTGGGTTCGACCAGCAATCCCATCCCCGCGAACGTGTTCGAGGAACCTGAACTCCCCGCCGTCTTTGAGCACGCGAGCGACTTCGTCGAAGGCACGTTCGTGGTCTGGAATCGTACAGAACACGAACGAGGTGACGACAGCGTCGAACGCTCCGTCGTCGTACAGTAACGCCTCGCCGTCTGCGTCGACAACGTCGATATCGACATCGAGTCCAGACGCTCGCTTTCGTGCGCGCGCTCGCATGTTTGGGTCGGGTTCGACTGCCGTCACGTGCAAGTCGGGGGCTTCGAGTCGGTCGAAGTACGGAAACAACGCTCCTGTCCCGGCACCCAGGTCGAGGACACGTCCCGAGAGTCCAGACACCAGAAACTCCCGGTAGTCGACGAGAACGGTCCGCTCGGGAAGTGCCATCACTGGGTCGTACAGGCGGGCCACGACTGGATGTCCTCGGTCGCTCATGTACATCGAGACCTTCGGGACACGTACGTATGGCGTCTTGGATTATCGTCAAAACCAAACCACTCGCGTCCGAACCAGTGACAATGACAGGCGAGGCGAGTACTCGATGACAGGCGAGAGTGAGTCCTGCTTCGACGGCGTCGACGTGGGGGTGCTCAGGGATGCGCTCACATCGTGGTACCGGGAGGGCCATCGCGAGTTTCCCTGGCGGGAGACGACGGACCCCTACGAGATTCTCGTCTCGGAGGTGATGAGCCAGCAGACCCAGTTAGGACGTGTCGTAGACGCCTGGGAGGCGTTTCTCGCTCACTGGCCCACCGCCGAAGCGCTTGCAGCTGCTGACCGCGCCGATGTCGTGGCGTTCTGGTCGAGCCACAGTCTCGGGTACAACAACCGGGCGAAGTACCTCCACGAGGCAGCGACCCAGATCACAACCGAGTACGGCGGCGAGTTTCCGAGAGAGCCGGACGAACTCACCGACCTGATGGGTGTGGGACCGTACACGGCCAACGCGGTCGCCAGTTTCGCGTTCAACAACGGAGACGCAGTCGTCGATACGAACGTCAAACGAGTGCTGTACCGCGTATTTGAAGCGGTACGTACGGCAGACGACCCGGACTACGAAACTGGTGCGAACGCTCTCATGCCGGCCGGAGAGTCACGAATCTGGAACAACGCGATCATGGAACTTGGCGGAGTCGCGTGCCAGAAGAACCCTCAGTGTGATGAGACAGAGTGCCCGTGGCGCGAGTGGTGTCACGCCTACAAGACTGGTGATTTCACTGCACCTGACATTCCCACACAACCAGCCTTCGACGGGAGTCGCCGGCAGTTCCGTGGTCGGATTGTTCGCGTTCTCAGTGCGCACGACGAGTTGCCTCTGGACACACTTGGACACAGAATTCGCGTGGACTACACACCTGACGGTGAGCACGGACGCGAGTGGCTGCTGGACCTCCTCTCGGATCTCTCTGGTGAGGGGCTCGTACAGGTTGGAGAAGAGAATGACGAACAGGTCGCCCGCCTCGGTACAGTCTCTGATGACTGACGATAATCCCTCTATATGGATTATCGCTTCATTTCGGCAGGTATTTTTCCCTGGGTTATGTACGGGTTGTTGAACGAGCAGACTCACCCGACGGTGAGTCGACTATCCAGCGAGACAAACCATGACAATATTCAAAGAGAAAGTGGACGAGGAGTATCTGACAATTGCAGAGACGAAAGAGATACTCGAAGGACTCGAGGCGGAGCGAGCAGCGGACGAAGAGCGCGAGATGCGCTACGAACTCGCCCGCGCAATCGAACACGTCAACCGGTTTGCGGTCCTCGACCCTGAAGAATCCCAGGAGTTCGTCGCAGAGTTGCTCGAACTCGAGAAGGTGAACGAGAAGACTGCATACAAAATCGCCGACCTGCAGCCACGAGACCGCGACGAACTCAGGGCGGTGTACGCACAGGAGCGCTACTCGCTGTCCGGTGACGAACTCGACGCAATTCTCAACGTCGTCAAGAAGTACGTCTGAGAAGGAAGCGTCGTCCCCTTCAGGATGTCACATTTAAGTAACCAGTCGCCGTAGCAAGGAGGTATGAGTGACGCTGACCGCGAGGAGGGGGGAACAGAGACGGCTGTCGTGCTCGACTTTCTCGCACACGGCCGAAGCGAAGATGACCGTCCACAGTACCAGAAGGAACCTCTCGCGTACGTCATCGATACCACCGATTTTGCGCTGTACGAACTCGTG
>PUMG01000118.1 GCA_003551265.1 Halovenus sp. | reverse complement strand
CTTCACCAGCGCGACAACGACCGACTCCTGAATACGTTGTGCGAACTGCGCGACCTCGGCAACACGCTGCTCGTGGTCGAACACGACACCGAAACGATGTACCGGGCGGACAACATCATCGACATGGGTCCGGGACCCGGCAAGCGTGGCGGAGAGGTGGTCGTCAACGGTCCAATTGAAGACGTGCTCGAGAGCGAGGAAAGCATCACCGGCGAGTATCTCAGCGGCGAAAAGTCGATTCCGGTACCAGGGAAGCGTCGAGAGCGCGACGGTGAACTCATCATCCGCGGCGCTCGCCAGCACAACCTGAACGACCTGGACGTGGAGATTCCGGTCGGGTGTTTCACCGCCGTCACAGGCGTGTCCGGCTCGGGCAAGTCGACGCTGATTCACGAGGTGTTCTACAAGGGGCTGGCGCGCGAGATGAACGACAACACGAGCGTCGAACCCGGTGAGTACGACGCCATCGAGGGACTGGACGAAATCGAGACGGTGCGGCTCATCGACCAGTCACCCATCGGCCGGACGCCGCGGTCGAACCCCGCCACGTACACGAACGTCTTCGATTTCGTCCGCGAGCTGTTCGCCGAGACGGAACTCGCCAAACAGCGCGGCTACGAGAAGGGCCGGTTCTCGTTCAACGTCAAAGGCGGTCGCTGTGAGGAGTGTGGCGGACAGGGAACCGTCAAAATCGAGATGAACTTCCTCTCGGACGTCTACGTCCCCTGTGAGGAGTGTAACGGCGCGCGCTACAACGACGAGACGCTGGACGTTACATTCAAAGACAGAACCATCGCGGACGTCCTCCAGATGAGCGTCGACGAGGCCTACGACTTCTTCGAGAGCCACAGTCAGCTCAGACGGCGACTCCAGTTGCTCAAAGACGTCGGTCTCGGCTACATGCGTCTCGGACAGCCCTCGACGACCCTCTCCGGCGGGGAGGCACAGCGCATCAAACTCGCCGAGGAGCTGGGCAAGAAAGATAGTGGTGAGACGCTGTACCTGCTGGACGAGCCGACGACGGGACTGCACTCGGAGGACGAACGCAAGCTCATCGACGTGTTACACCGACTGACCGACGAGGGCAACACGGTGGTCGTCATCGAGCACGAACTCGACCTCGTGAAGAACGCCGACCACATCGTCGACCTCGGTCCCGAAGGTGGCGACAACGGCGGTGAGGTCGTTGCGACCGGAACCCCTGAAGAAGTGGCTCGCACCGAGGCGTCTTACACCGGGAAGTACCTCAGAGACCTGCTTCCAGCGGTCGACCTCGATGGACCGCGTGGTGACCGTGACCTCGGAGACCCACAAAGGGAAGTGGTGAAAGCAGACGACGACTGATGATCAGAACCGCCCGTCTCTGACCGGTCTGGCGGCTTCGGGAACGTACTGTATGAGAACGAGGTCATCGATATCAACTTCGGAGGTAATGGTACGTTCGTCGATATCGATAGTTGCCACTGTGTCGTCGCTGACTACGACGAGCGTGTCGTCGCTCATCGGTCCCTGTCCGCTGAGCGTCTCCCCAACGTCGATTCGATCAACCTCGTCGAATTCCTGACGGTCCAGGAATACAACATCGCCATCTTCGTTCACGGTGACGACGTAGTCGTCGGTGAACCTGACGATGGCTGGAGAGCCATGGACAGTCGCCCGTCCGGAGATTTCACCCTCTGGTGCAGACGTGTCGAGGAAAGTGACCTCCTCTCCATCAGGGATTGCGATGTGCTCTCCGTCGTTGGAGATGAACATGGGACCAGCGGTGTCGATGTGTCCGACGACCTCGTCCAACTCCGAGTCGACCACAACGGTCTCCCCACCGCCGTGGTCGTCGTGAAACTGTTGTACCTCGTCCGTCGGTTCGTGGCTGTGATGATGCCCGTCATCCATCTGCTCGACAAAGACGAGCCCTGTTTCGGAGACGTACTGCAGGTAGTGTGTTCCTGCTCCCCCGTTGTGGAGCGGGTGAACACCTTCGCTAGCTAACATCTGCATTGTGTCGTCTCTGCCCAGACTGTATCCGTCCGCATCGTCGTGGTCATGTCCATCGTCGTGGTCATGTCCATCGTCGTGGTCGTGGCCATCGTCGTGGTCGTGGCCATCACCGAACGGAATATGGTGAGCAGTTCGGTCGGTCAGGTCGACGTGGAACACACCACCATCGACAACGTTCGTCACGAAGGCACGTCCCTCACCGGTTGGAACCATTTTCCCGTGTCCGTCGTCGGTGAGTTCGATAGTCGCCTCCACGCCGCTCGGGTCTCCCCCGTCGATGACGTACAGCGTCGCCTCGTCATCAGCGTGGACGTAGGCTTCGCCAGTTGCCTCGCTGTAAAATCCGTGTTCTGGAGTCCCGCCAACGTCGAGTACCTCCCTTCTGGTCGCGGACTCGAGTTCGATCACGTGCACCTGGTCGATAGAACTGTCGACCGCATACAGATGGTCTACCCCCACAAAGACGTCGCCCCAGGAGACACCCGCGACATCAGCAATTTCGACGACGGACTCGTCTACAGGGTCAATCGCGACGATCGAGTCGCTGGTGAAGGCATAGACGAGTCCGCGTGCTGGCAGGGCCTGCTGCTCTGCTGTTCCTTCGTCAGCAGTTTCACCCTCTGTGTCGTCAGTCTCGCCTTCTCGGTCGTCGCTGTCGGTGTCAGCCAGCTCGTCATCCGAGTCGCCATCACCGATACATCCCGCGAGACCAACCGCCAACGCTGCACCAATCGAGCCAAGAGCTGCTCGCCGTCTCAATCGTATCCGGTCGGGTGGCATCAACCTCAGAATAGGCCCGCAGTTGAATAGTTCGTCTGGTACGATAGTCGAATGTATAGGGATTATCGTACCTGTTCAGATATTCTCGCCAGTCAACAGGATGAAACTTATGTTCATAGATTGAGTAGATTCTGTGATGGCTCGCTCTGAGTGGTTCGAATCCTGGAAACTCCTCCTCGTGGCGTCGACGCTGTTCATGCTTACCGCGGTTGGGTTCGGCGTCTACGGACTGATAACCCTCCCGACAGACCAGGGTCACGCCTCGGGTTTCGCCGGACTTGCGCTTTTGTTCTTTGCCAGCGTCGGTGTCATCATCTTTGTCGCTTCCCTCCCGCTGGCTCTGTACTCCGGCGTGGCGGTCTCTTGCGCCTCACTGGTGCAGTCGTCATCGCCGGTGGTGGAACGTTCATATACGTGACATCGGGTTTCTTTTTTGGCTTCCTTCCGGTGTTCGCACTCGCAGTCGTCGTCGCAGGACTTGCTTTCTATGAGGAACAGCAGGACCGCCAGGCAACGGGATGAACGCTATCGGTCACGAAGGACCGTCTCACCTGGACCAACACGTGCACCTGTCGAGAGCACCACGCCAGCGTTCAGTGTCGAGTTGATACCGGTTTTGACGCCGTCGCCGACGACAACACCGAACTTTCGTCGGCCGGTCGAGACGCGTTCGCCCTTGACTGTCTGCCGGACACTTTCGCCGTCGTGTCGGAGATTGGCAACGTTCGTTCCAGCTCCGAGATTCACGTCTCGTCCGAGCACGCTGTCGCCGACATAAGAGAGGTGTGGGAGTGCGCTGTCGCGCATGACGACGCTGTTTTTCACCTCGACACTCTGACCGATGCGTGCCTCTGGGCCAACCAGCGTGTGTCCGCGGAGGTACGCGTTCGGGCCGATACGTGCACCCTCACGGACGAGAACAGGGCCTTCCACGACGACACCAGGCTCGATACGTGCACCGGCTTCCACGACCACATCCCCTCGGAGTGTCGCACTCTTTGCTACATCGCCGTCGAGACGGCGGTCGAGTTCACCGAGTTTCCACTCGTTTGCCGACAATAACTCCCAGGGTCGGCCGACGTCGAGCCATCGACCCATCTCCACAGCGTGGACGTCGAAGGCGTCGATGGTCTGTGCGAGGACGTCAGTCAGTTCGTACTCGCCGCGCTCGGACGCCTCGACTTCGAGCCACTGCCGGGCATCGTCGGGGAAGACGTACGCTCCTGCGTTGGCGAGATTCGTCGGCGGGTTCTCGGGTTTCTCGACGATACCTGTGACGCGCTCACCGGCAGTCGAGAGGACACCGTAGTTCTGTGGATTCTCGACGCGAATCGCGCCGACTGCCGGAGCACGCTCGAAGAGCGGTCGGACATCCGACGGTTCGTAGAGGTTGTCACCGTTCAGCACGGCAAACGGACCATCCAGATGTTCACGTGCTGCCCTGACCGCATCTGCCGTCCCCTGCTGTGTACGCTGGCGAGCGAACGAGACGGGAACGTCCCGGTAGGTCTCGCCGAAGAACGACCGGACCTCCTCGGCCTCGTAGCCGACGACGAAGACGAGTTCGGACGCTCCTGCATCGACGGCAGCGTCGGCGACGTGTGCCACGAGCGGCCTGTCCGCGACGGGCAACATCGGTTTCGGGAGCGAGTCGGTGAGCGGACGCATCCGGGTTCCTTGCCCGGCGGCAAGAATGACTGTCTGCATACTGGAACTGTCGTCCCCGCCACACAAAGACGTACCGTACGGACAGGGAGCTGTTCGACCGCGCTCTCAGTTAACCGAGTTCACTCCCCCTCAATTAAACGGGTTCTGTCCGCCGGGACCACCCATTCCAGGACCGCCTTGCTGTTGCATCTGCTGCATCATGCGCTCCATGTCGCCCTCGCCCATGCCCTGGAACTGGTTGAGCGTCCGGTCCATCATCTTGTGCTGCTGGAGCAACTCCCGGACCCGCTCTTCTGGTTTGCCCGACCCTCGGGCGATGCGCTTGGTACGACTCGCACCGACGATGCGCGGGTTTTCGAGTTCTTCGTCGGTCATCGAGTCCATGATAACGTCGAAATCGCGCATCCGCTCCTCGGTGAGGTCCATCGCATCGTCGGGCAACTGGTCCATGAGACCGCCGCCCAGTCCCGGAATCATGTCCATCACCTGACTGAGTGGACCCATCCGGTTCATCGCCTCCATCTGCTTTTTCATATCGTTGAGGGTAAAATTGCCCTCCAGCATATCCTCTGGGTCCCAGTCCTCGTCTTCCTCCTGGGTCTCGACCATCGCCCGCTCGACGCGCTCTGCGAGTTGCTTGATGTCGCCCATACCGAGCAGTCGGGAGACGAAACTGGATGGCTCGAAGCGCTCGATGTCTTTGACCGTCTCGCCGGTCCCGAGGAAGGCAATCGTCGAGTTCGTCTCGTTGACGGCGGCGAGCGCACCACCACCCTTCGCGGTCCCGTCCAGTTTGGTGATAGCGACGCCGTCGATACCGATGGAGTCTTCGAACTCTCTGGCCTGGTCTTTCGCGCTCTGGCCCATCGCCGCGTCGATCACCAGCAGGTTGCGGTCCGGACCGACCTCCTGTTCGATGCGCTCTATCTGCTCGATGAGTTCCTCGTTCAACCCGTCACGGCCAGCCGTGTCGACGATTCTGACGTCTGCACCCTCGGTCGCTTCGAGTCCCTCGCGCGCAATCGTGACGGGGTCGTTCTCGTCAGGGTCACCGTAGAACTCGACCTCTGCGTTCTCGGCCATCTGCTTCGCCTGGTCGTACGCACCGGGACGGTCAGTGTCGGTCTGTATGACTGCGGGACGCAGTCCCTTCTTCGAGAACCACCACGCCATCTTGGCAGCGGTCGTCGTCTTTCCTGACCCGTAGAGACCGGCGAGGAGAATCGTCTGCTGTTCCAGCGGGAGGTCAGTCGACTCCCCGAGCAACGCGACAAGTTCCTCGTAGACGATACGGAGTACCCAGTCCCGTGCAGAGGTTCCAGCAGGCGGTTCCTCGCCGAGCGCACGGCTTTTGATGCTATCTGAGAGCTCTCTGACGAGAGCGATGTCGACGTCGGCCTGGATGAGCGAGCGCTGGATTTCCTTGACCACCTTGTCGACGTCTTCCTCGGAGATTCGGGATTTGCCCCGGAGGTCGTTCAGCGTGCTCCGGAGTGAACTGCCGAGATTATCGAGTACCATTTGCCTCTCCGTACGAGCGCACGTCGGTAAAGCCTTTTTCTCCCGTCCAGAACGGTAGTTCTTTTATTCTCGGTCACTGCCTCAGAGACATGGTACGCCTGGGACTCGTCGTCTCGCAGTTTAACAAGGAGACTCCGGTGACTCACGAAATGGAATCACGGGCACGGGACGCAGCCACAGAAGAGGGAGCAGAGATTGTCGAGACAATCGAGGTGCCGGGCGCGTACGACACGCCGCTGGCGGCTGACCGACTCGCACGCCGCGAAGACATCGATGCCGTCGCCACCCTGGGGGCAATTATCACAGGTGATACAGACCACGACCAGGTCATCGCCAGCGCGGCCGCCCAGGCGCTAACCGACGTCAGCCTCGACCGCGATACTCCAGTCGCGCTGGGTATCATCGGCCCAGGGATGACCCACGAGGAGGCACGAGAACGCATCGAGTGGGGCGCACGAGCGGTCGAGAGCGCCATCTCGATGGCAACCGAACTGAGTGAGACACAATGACAGAACGTAGCTTCGCAGACCGCGTCGGGCGGGTATCGCCGAGCGCAACGCTCGCAATCAGCAACAAAGCCGCAACACTCGAAGCCGACGGAGTGGACGTCGTCGACCTGAGCGTCGGCGAACCGGATTTCGACACTCCCGAAGCCATCAAAGACGCCGCAAACGAGGCACTGGCGGCAGGGGAGACAGGCTATACCCCCTCGAACGGCATCCCGCCGCTTCGGGAGGCTATCGCCGAGAAGTTCGCTGCTGACGGTCTCGATTTTTACGGGCCGGAGAACGTCGTCGTCACACCGGGAGGCAAGCAGGCGCTGTTCGAGCTGTTCCAGACACTCGTCGACACTGGCGACGAGGTCGTCCTGTTCGACCCTGCGTGGGTGTCCTACGAGGCGATGGTGAAACTCGCCGACGGCACTCCCGTTCACGTCGACACTGCCAGACACGACTTCGCGCTCGAACCGGCGCTCGACGACCTCGCCGAGGCAGTCACAGACCAGACGAAACTTCTGGTACTCAACTCACCGGGTAACCCTCACGGCTGTATCTACAGCGAGAAAGCCCTCGAAGGGGTCCGTGACCTCGCTGTCGATTACGACATCACCGTCATCTCCGACGAGATATACGACCAGATAACCTACACCGACGAGGCGCTTCCGCGCATCGGGACACTCGACGGAATGGCCGACCGGACGCTCACCGTCAACGGCTTCTCGAAAGCGTACGCGATGACAGGGTGGCGACTCGGCTACTACGGCGCTCCAGAGAGCATCGTCGAGCAGGCGGGCAAAATCCACAGTCACTCGGTGTCGTGTGCGACGAGTTTCGTCCAGCACGCTGGTGTGACTGCACTCCGTGAGGTGGACGAGGAGGTCGAGGAGATGGTCGACGCCTTCGCCGAGCGCCGCGAGTTCCTCCTCTCGGCGTTTGCAGACCACGGCGTCGATGTCGTCGAGCCACAGGGAGCGTTTTACATGATGGTGCCCGTCAGCGAGGACGACCAGCAGTGGTGTGATGACGCAATCAGTGACGCACACGTCGCGACTGTTCCAGGGAGTGCGTTCGGAACCCCCGGATACGCACGACTCTCATATGCCAACAGCAAAGAGCGTCTTGGTGAGGCCCTCGACCGACTCGACGAGTACGGACTGATCTAGAGAGTATCGTGCCTGTACTCGTTTCGACGCCTACACCAACGAGTCTTAGTATGCAGGGACGAAAGACTGCGATGAGAATATGGTACTCTCCTCAGTGCTGGGGGCGGACGTGCTTTTGTTCCTCGTCATCGGCCTGCTCGGTGGGGCTCACTGCATCGGGATGTGTGGCCCACTCGTGACGATTTACGCGAGCAATATGAACCCACCACGAGCAGACGGTGGGACGGCGACGCCGACCCGGAGAGGAAGAGAGACCCATCTCACCCTCTACGAGGTGCGCCAGCACGCGCTGTTCAACGTCGGGCGGACGCTCAGTTACACACTCATCGGCGTCCTGATGGGAACAATCGGTGCGCTGTTCGTCATCGGCGCAGAGGAAGTTCTGGCGGCGACCGAACTCGTCACGGGGGCACTCGGTGTCGTCATCGGTGCAATCATCGTTCTCATCGGAGCGTACTACCTTGGTGGTCGAACCACAGTCGGGTTCTACCTCCCCGGGAGTGGTCGCGTGACTGGCTGGATGACTTCGCTCGTCGAACGTCTGGCCAGCGGTCCGGGAATCGTGGGTCTCGGGGCACTCCATGGACTTCTTCCCTGCCCGATTCTGTATCCGGCGTACCTCTATGCGTTCACCACAGGCTCTCCGATTGCCGGTGGTGTTGCACTTGCAGCACTCGGTATCGGGACGATTCCGGCAGTGTTCCTCTACGGGACGATAATCGACAGCGTCGACGCAGTCCACCGACAGCGTATTCATCGACTGCTGGGAGTGGCGTTCATCGTTCTCGGATACATCCTGTTCGCGCACGGGATGATGAGCCTCGGCTACCACATCCCACACCCCGAACTGCCGTTCTGGAACCCACTCGAACTACCTGCGGGGTCGGGTCACAGCCACCACTGACCGACACCCCCAAACCGAGAGGGTCCCAACCACGGGTATGATTCAGAATCTTGCGGCCCGACAGACTGGCTTTACGAGTAACGTCTTCCTGGTCGCGGGTGCACGAACCGTACTCGTCGACGTCGGCAACCAGTTCGACGTGGTCGCTGGCGCTCGCCAGTTCGTCGACGACGTCGACGCAGTCGTGCTGACGCACACCCATCCGGACCACGTCGGAAACCTCGATGCGGTCGTGAACGCCTTCGATGTCGAAGTGTGGGGCTACGACACAGGCTATCCCGGCGTCGACACCGAAATCGAAGACGGCCAGCTGGTCCAACTGGGCGATGATGAGTACGAAGCGATTCACACACCGGGTCACAAAAACGACCACCTCTGTCTGTACTCCCCGGAGTCGAAGGTGTTGTTTGCGGGTGACCTCGTCTTCGCCAACGGTGGGTTCGGGCGGACAGACCTCCCGGAAGGCAATCGAAGCCAGCTCATAGACAGCATCCAGCGCGTCCTCGACCGGGTCAACGAAGATCTCGCCGAGCTCCACACCGGCCACGGGCCGAGCGTCACGACGAACCCGTACCACGACATCGAAATCGCGTTGCAGGCGGCCAGAATGGGAGTATGAGGGCCGTCAGTTTCAATCGGCGAAATCTTCGACAATCTGGTCGGTATCGACCGTCCGACCATCGAACGGCAGTGCATCCTGTAACCGCTGGCTAATTGGCCAGTCGTCGAAGTACTGGGCAATCACTGGTACGGCGACGGCGAGAGCGAACAAAATCGCGTATCCGGTGGCCCGGAAGCCCGCCATGACCGGGAGTTCGAAACCAGCGATTTCGACCAGTATGTCGACTGTCACCAGCGATTCGACGACCCGGAACGCGAGCAGAGCTGGAACCAGGACGAGACCAAAGATCAAGATGGAGGCACCGAGCGGGTTCGGTTCCCACTCTCTGACAATCGACCACACGACGAAACCGCCAATCGACGCGCCGATGGACATCGTCACGAACTCCTCAGAGCCGAGTGGGTTCGCAATCAGCGCAACGACAATCGCGAACCCGAACAGCGGGAGCACTGTCCGGTCGTCCTGACGTTCGAGCCAGAGTCCAGCGTAGACGAGCAGCAGACCGAGAATTACACCGAGAATGACGTCCCCGAGGTAGTGTAATCCAAGAACGACACGCGAGAGTGCAACAGTCACGATGACGAAGCCCGCGACGAGATAGCGTTGCCACTTCTTTCCGATGTCCATGAGAACGGCAAGCCCGCCGTAGATGGCCGCCGACCCCATCGCGTGTGCACTCGGCGTGCTCAATCCATCGTACGTTTCGGGAGCGAACGCGAGCGGGTCACCCGCAGCCTGAGCGGCAAACAGCGGCCGCGAAACGTCGAGTACGCCCTTCAACCCTGCGTTGAGAGAAAGCGCGGCAACCGCAATAGCCATCAACATTCCACGTCGGTGCCAGTCTGAGTCGGCTCCGAACCAGAAAAATATCATCGTGAACGCGACGATAACCGCACCGTCCCCGAGTCTCGTGATGAGCGCCAGAACATCAACGACTATCTCGGGAAGCGCCTCGTGAATTGCCCGATTCGTTTCGTAGTCGAACAACGGCGTCGGGAGGTCGCGTTGTCCGGTCATCACGTAGCGTTTGGGAAGTCAGCCTTATATAAGTATGTTGTACTAGATATTGTCAAAATGACGTTTTGCTGGTGTAACAGCTATTTTTCTTCGGGGGTCGCAAAGCCCGAGCCACCAGCGAGGATGGCGGCGGCAGCAATGATGGTGGCTCCAAGGACGACGAAGCCGTCGTCGGGGTCGAGGCCTCCAATCGCGGCTGCAACGTCGACCACGAAGACAGTGATGAACACGCTCAGGATGGCGAACACCAGCAGGACGATTGCAGCGATTATGGCACTGGCCAGCGAGCCGAAAGCATCGAGTACTCCCATGCAGGCGGCATCGGAGAGGATGGATAAATAAGTGGCTGTTCATGACAGTTCTGCCACAACCAGCAAGGCTAGCGCAGTTGGCTGGTCTGTCACTCCGCGAGTCCGTAGTATCCCGGCTCTGTCTCTGATTCCGGCTCCGCAAACACGAGGTGGTCGGCGTGTTTCATCATCCACGGAATCGTCCAGTCCATCAGGACGTTCTCGGTCTCGATGTCGAGTTCGGCGTCCACCTCCAGTCCCTGCAGGAGGCGCGATACTTCGTAGACGGTGTACAGTTTATCGGCGTCGAGAACCTCGGCGGGTTCGCGGAACGCAAGCGGTCTGAGTTCGTCAACTTCGGCTTTCGAAATCGGCATATGCCTCACTAAGTTGGGCGCGCATATATGAACGGATGGTTCCTACCCGAAGTAATGACGAAGCGCCTGTGGGCTGTGCTCGGGTTTCTCGGCGGCGTACTCACAGGTAGTTCTCTCTCGTTTGCGCTCAGAGACAGACAGGACGACGGTTCGACTCTCGACTACGAGGACGTTCTCGACGCAGTCGACGAAGCTATCGCACTGGTCGACAGCGACCGTGTTCTATTCGTCAACCGTGCTTTCGAGCAGAAGTTCGGGACAATAGAGTCCGAGGTTCACATCGGGACCGCACTCAGTTCGTATCCCGACCTGTCTGAGTGTATCGTGAATCGGAGAGAAGAGGTTGTCAGCGTACGTACTGGAGAGAGTGAGATTCATTACGACGTACACCTGTGTCCACTCACCGGGGACAGAGACAGGACACTGGTGCTACTGTGTGACGTGACGAGCGAACACGAACACCGACAGCACCTCGAAATGGAGAACGAACACCTCGACCAGTTCGCAGGATTCGTCTCTCACGAGTTACGAAATCCCCTGGATGTCGCGATCGGGCGAACAAACGCAGCCGTCGAACTGAACGACGATTCAGAGATAGCGACACACCTCGAAAGTACCCGCGGGGCGCTCACACGGATGCAACGCACCGTCACCGGCGTGCTCACACTGGTGCGTCACGGAGACGAGATTGCAGAGAGAGAGCCTGTCGCCCTCGAAGCACTCGCACAGGAGGCATGGAACACGGTCGACGCAGACCGCGCAGCACTCTCTGTGGGGACGGATGCGGTCGTTCTCGGGAACAGAGATGGACTCTTACACATCTTGGAGAACCTGTTCTCTAACGCGGTCGAACACGGAGGTGACGCGGTGACGGTTACAGTTGGGAGTCTCGACGACGAGAGCGGGTTCTTTGTCGCCGACGATGGTGTCGGAATCTCCCAGGAGAGACGACAGGATATTCTGGAACCTGGCTGTACCGGGATTGAAAGCGGAACTGGTCTCGGACTCGCTATCGTTTCACACGTCGCCAGGGCCCACGGCTGGGACGTTGATGTGGCCGACAGTGAGGCAGGTGGTGCGCGTTTCGAGTTCTCCGGTGTCGAGTTCGTCTCCGATAGCGTGTCCTCTCTACAGCAGTAGTGTGAAAAATTCGATAGTGGCTTCCGTGAGACCTCCAGCGTACGATACTCTCTATCGTCAGCGTCCAGTCTGTTTCTGCTCGTGCCCTACTCGAAGTGGTCGAGACACTTCTGGTACTCTTCTGCGACCTTGTCCCAGTTGAGGACCTCGAAGACGCCGTCGATGAAACTCCCACGGTCCGGGCCGTAGTCGTGGTAGTACGAGTGTTCCCAGACGTCGAGCGCGAGAATCGGGTGTGCGCCCCAGAGTGCGCCCTGGTCGTGCTTGTCGACGACGACGTTACGCAGTTGCTTGGCGACCGGATCGTACACCAGAAGCGCCCAGCCACCGGCAGCACCGCCTGCGGCCTTGAACTCACCTTTCCAGCCCTCGTAGGAACCGAAGTCTGCTTCGATACGCTCGCGGAGGTCTCCCTCGGGTTCGCCGCCACCGTCGGGGTGCATGTTCTCCCAG
>PUMG01000009.1 GCA_003551265.1 Halovenus sp. | reverse complement strand
TGCTGATCCATCAGATCGTCGGCCTGAGAATCGAGCGGGTCCGGCGGATCGTGGTCCGGTGGATCGAGCATATTAAGAACCGGATTATGGGATACGAAGTCGGTTGGAAGCACGAAAGCGGTCAAAAGAAGGACGGGTATGGCTGCTGCAAGGAATACCGCGACCTCGCGGCCGCTTCTCCGTGTGCCCACATTGTCTATTGAGGTTGATGGTTCCTCCCGCGCCGTTTTCCGACGGGTGCGAAAGCGCTGTACGCGTTCGCGCAACCCTTCGAACCGCATCGATGCGAATCGATCTCCTTCGGCGAGAACAAGACTCACGACAATTCCGTGAAGCAGAAATGCCGCGATTATCAGAAAAAAGATGAACTGCGTCGCACCCTCTGCGGCGACAGCCATGTCCTCACTTGCTCTGGAAAATGCGAGGAGTCGCAAATACAGAAGCGCGAGCGCTATCTGTTCGACGGCGAACAGTGCGCGAAGTCGTGGGCCTATCTGAAAGAGTGCCGCGGTCAATCCGAACGCAAGAAAGCCTGCACCGACGGCCGGCCAGGGAGACGCGTCAATTCCGACGATTGTGCCGACTGCTACAAGGGGAGCGGCCGCCGTGAGCAGCCAGGTTCTCAGTCTCATAACCGGCGGCCCGAGCGCGTATGCGATTACCATTTCGATCGGTATCAGGCCGAACCAGACGAGCGCTCCGAATGTCTCGTATCCGACAACAACCGCCGGATGAAACATGGGAACTGCGATAGCGATGAGATAAAGCACGAGGCGGCTAAAGAA
Source organism: Halovenus sp. (assembly GCA_003551265.1). Taxonomy (GTDB): domain Archaea; phylum Halobacteriota; class Halobacteria; order Halobacteriales; family Haloarculaceae; genus Halovenus. Next base: position 1,912 of record PUMG01000009.1, on the reverse strand, counting down.
CAGCATGAGGCTCATAGTGCCCTCCGTTCGGTTACCGGTTTAAGCGATACTTCTTCAAGAAGCATACCGGCTGCAGGCGCCGACACCGTGTGTCGGGAGTCCTGCTCTTTCAGTCGTACCGGCGGAATCGGGAGCGCTGATGCGCTCAACGTAAGGTTCAACCGGTCAAGGGAGTTCCGGCCGGCATTCCCGGATCTACCAGCGAACTGTGTCGTAAACAGTCTGCAATCTATCGGTGATAGGGAGTCAATAAACCCTGTCAGTGTGGTATCAAACGGTGTCGTGAAGATAAGTACCATTCGTGCTGCCGGGTCCCGAGCGAGATCGGCCGGTGCGGGTTCGAACTGAACACCACAGAGAGTTCGGGAGAACTGGGTAATTTCATCCTCAGTTCGCACTGTGTGCATGCCTTCGGCGGTTACCACACGGAACTGGACACTGGTCTCCTCGCGTACGACAGCCCTCATGAACGCGATGAGCCATCCTTTCACATAGGCGAGATGACCGAGCGATTCAAGGCTTTCCGCGTTTTCCTCACGAAAGTGTCTGAAATAGATGGTGATCGTCCGATCCTCGTCCTGTGTCTGCGGCGAAATCCGCGTGACGAGTTCACGGATTCGCGAGGAAGCTTTCCAGTTGATATCCCGGAATCGATCTCCGGGGATGTACTCGCGCATGTAGTATCGCTCTTCCTCCGGGGACGTTGTCCGGGTGCTTTCCTGTTCTCCGCTGGCTGCGACCATTCGGGTGAGTTCCGGTTCGAGCGGCATGGGAGCGATAATGTCCAGATCCCGAGTGACAGGGTCGGTAAAGGCGCCACGAGTGAGACCGAATACGTCACGTATTTCGACACTTCGACGAGCGTTCAGCAATCCGGGAAGCGGTAGAGACAGAGGAATTGCTGTCTGTTCCGCGGCCGGCGTAGCGATTTCCTCAAAGACATGAAAGCGCAGGTGTTTACCGGCACGAAGTGTTCCGCTGATCCGGGCATGAAGTCTGAAAAAGAACCATGGTCGGATTCCCCGGGCGTTCACGGTTATGGCGGGGGTGCCGGCGTCACCAAATGTGCGTGAATGAGCCCGGGAAGGGTCATCCCACTGAACAGGGATGTCTGAAAAGCGGCCGGCCTGCATACGGGATAATGCCGCAAGCGTAAGACAAACCACGATTGCTGTAACCCCGAGCGTTCCCTGGTACACGTCCGCCCTCGCTGTTCCGAGCGCGGTAAAGACAACGGCAGCGGCGAACAGTATCGTACCTGTCGCGGTAAACGGGAAGTAACGTCTGAGGCGCTCGAATCCCCTGCGCTGTGCTATGCGGCGGCTCATGTCCTCGCGCTCTGTTTCGTGAGGCACCGTGTCACGAAGCTCCGAGTCACGTGTCTGTGAAACACGTCCTTGCGACATGATCAGCTGCGTCCTGCCTCCACCGGCGTCCGATTCATAACATCCGAAATAACTGTATCCGGTTCCTGCGCGGAGTTTTTCATTACGACACGGTGCGTAACGGCGGGGGCGAATATTTCCTTCACCGTATCGATTGTTGTGTAGTCCTCGCCGCGAATGAGCGACAGCGATCGGGCGAGCCGCGACACCTTTACGCCGGTCCGTGGGCTCGCCCCGACAAGCACATCCGAGTGTTCCCGCGTTCGCCGGACACACGCGACAATGTAGTCTATCACCTCGTCGCTTATGTAGACATTGTCCACCATGGCCTTCCATTCGAGCAGATCCGAGGAACGCACTACCGGAGAGAAGTGCGACCAAGAATCGTTTCGCCCATGTTGTCGAACGATCGACGATTCACTGTCGGAAGACGGGTAGCCCATTGATAACTGGATCATGAAGCGGTCGAGTTGCGGAGCGGGGAGGGGAAAGAGATGCGATCCCTTCAGATTCATGGTGGCGATTAT
>PUMG01000143.1 GCA_003551265.1 Halovenus sp. | reverse complement strand
CCCGACCTCGTCCATGTTGGTCTTGCCGGAGATGGTCGCCCCTGCGTTTTTGAGACGCTCGACGACGGCTGCGTCGTAGGGCGGGACGTACGATTCCAGCATCGCAGAGCCACAGGTCGTCCGGACACCTTCGGTCGAGATGTTGTCCTTGACCGCGACGGTCTTTCCGACCAGCGGTCCGTCGTCTGTCCCCTCGATTCGTTCCTCCGTGATGTATCCGTTATACTCCATAGCTGATGCTCTTTTCGCGCAACTCAGGACACCCGCGGTCCCTTGAAATGGCCGTCTTCAGTCTCGGCGGCGTTCCCGAGCGCGTCCGCGCGGTCGAGACTCTCCTCGATTTCGTCCGCCCGCATCACGTTCGTCAGCTCGGGCTCGCTCTCGATTTCGGGCACCTCATCGAGCGTCTCGAAAGACGAGAGGATGTCCGCGAACTGCTCGGCGAACAGCTCGCGTTCCTCGTCTCCGAGGTCGATACGCGCCAGCTGGGCGACGTGTTCGACCTCGTCGGTGTCGACGACAGGCTCGCTCATGGCTGAGTGAAGTGCTGTGTCAGCGGTAAGCGTTTCGATGCAACGCGCCAGCTTCGACTCACCGACGATATAGCTGTCACACAAAACTTATATCTGAATACAATAATGTCTATTACACTGATATACAGAATGACTAGCCCGCTCATTCAACCCGACCTGATGCTCTATTCGGTGCTGTCAGGCGTGCTCGTCGGTGGCGGTGGATTCGTCCTCGTTAGCGTGTTCGCACTCGCTTCCGGAGGAATACATCCCGAGACGGCACAGGTCTGGAACCTCCTCTGGATTGCGCTCTCGTTCACCGGCGTGTTGGCGGTACTCGGCATCGACGTCTTCGTCGGCGGGCCGGGTGATTTTTTGTACGTCCTTCTCGTTGGATTCGGTGCAACGGTGGGGTATCTGCTCGGAGCTTTCTGTGCATCGACGGAGCTAGCCTTCGGCTGATGAACGAAGTGAAAACCGCGGTATGAATGCGGACAGCCGGGATTGCACGGCGTTCGGCCACGGGTAAGCCCGCGTGCCTCCTCCACCCCGCGACCCTGCGAGCGACGGGTGTCCAGGGATCCGCTGCTCGCTTCCGCGCCTGACGGACTGTCCCTGGTTAACTGGACCCCAGCGCCCCTGCAGGCGCAGTTGTCCAGACCTCCATCCCCGCAGGACGAGGCTTCGACGTTGGCTTGCGGGGCCCGCGACCGTCTACCGCACGCCCCCGATGTTCGGTCCCCACTTTAGGCCACCTGTGGGTTACGAGCGGGGCCTAACCGCCCGACCTAGTCCATCTCGAACATACTCCCCTCCTGCATAAGGGCCTTTCGAACTCCCGGCTGCTCGCTTCGCTGAAATCGATCTGTCTGCACTGGCACTGGTCTGTCGAAACACCCAACATGGGTGGTCTCGTACCGGAGCGTATGGATATTGGCGGCACTGCAAAGAAGATTCAGCGAGCTACGAAGGTGGCAGAGGAGAGCTACAAGAAGATGCAGTTGATGATGGAGAAGATGCAGGAGATGATGGAGCGCATGCAACAGCTCCAGGAGGACATGGAGACGACGAGCACGCAGGTCGACCACATCGAGTACGGCTTCGCCGAACAGCGCGTGCTTATCGAGGCGCTGGCTGAAGAGCAAGGTATCGACGTTGAGGCAGTGCTGGAAGCCGCTGACCTCCCCGAACCACCACACGAGGAGCCAGAAGACGACAACGACGAGCAAGCGACAGAGAACCTGGCGAAGAAAGCGACGAGTCGACCCTCTGCCAACGACGACTCCTGATACTGACAGACGAAACGCCGTGGATTTTACCAAACAGCCGTTGGCCACGTCAAACACATCGTACGACCGTCGGGAAGGCGATTCACTCTCTCGTTTCGTACACCACGTCGGGAGTGGAGACGTCGATGCTGTATTGCTGGAGTGTCTCTGCGGCCTGTTCGACTGGAGCGGGTTTTGTCCATTCGAGCGGGTTATCCACGCGCTCGATGGCGAGCACCTCCCAGTCTCCGCCGACGACGACAGCTGCTCGCTCGGGGATGTGGCTGTGGCCTTCCCACTCCTCGGCGAGCAACCCGTACGTTTCGGCAACGCCGCCGTGAAAGTCGCTCACCAGTGGAAACGGCAGGTCGTGGCGCTCAGCGTACGCCGCGTGACTGAACAGACTGTCTCCAGAGAGACCGATGACTGCGAGTCCGCTGTGGTCATGCCATCCGGCCCTACGCATCGCGACGAGCTCTGCTGTACACTCGGGAACGAAATCCGCCGGGTAAAAGTACAGTACGATTGCGTCGTGTCTCCGGATCTCCGCGAACAGCTCGATGATGACCCCCTCGCCGTCGACGAGTGCGGGGGTGATGAAATCCGGTGCTTTCTGTCCGAGTGTAACCATGCACCCGTCACGGGTTGAGCGCCAAAATGGCTATCGAGTTCTCCTCACGAGGTGCTACCGGAGTCGCTGATGCTCGACTTTCAGACAGCGATCCTGAACGACATCGAGTCCCGCTTCGACGGCCCGGTCAGCGGCCTCGTCGTCACGGATGCCTAGTTGCAGCCAGACTGCTTCGACATCGCCACGGTCAGTGTGGCGAGTGAGTACTTCGTCGACGATGGTTGGAACCTCTTCGCTCGGTCGAAAGACGTTCACGATGTCGATGTCGTCGGGGACCTCGTCGAGACTGTCGTAGGCCTGT
>PUMG01000083.1 GCA_003551265.1 Halovenus sp. | reverse complement strand
TGTCGGAGGTAGGCATAGAGAGACCGGAATCCAGCGTTCCGGACGCACAGTTCGTCCTGAACACGAAGACCGTGGTGTTCGACCACGCCAAAGAAGCCGTCTCACTCGTGTATACACCAGTCATCCGGCCGGATGACGACGCTGGTGAGCGCTACGATGTGCTCGTCGACGAAACCGAGCGCGTGCACACGCTGCTGACAGAGGCGGACCCGGTTGAAACCGGAGGGCTGGTGTGTGAACGCGAGCGTGTTGGAGCGCGCGAGGAGTACGAACGAGCAGTTGAGACCGCGAAAGAGGCGGTTTTCGACGGTGAAATCTACCAGGGTGTCATCTCCCGTCGACACGAACTGTACGGCGAGATTGACCCGCTCGGTCTGTACGAAGCTCTGCGGGAGGTGAACCCCTCGCCGTACATGTATCTGCTCGCCTACGGGGACCGGGCAATCGTCGGGGCGAGTCCCGAGACGCTCGTCTCCGTCGGGGACGGCCGAATCGTCTCGAACCCGATTGCAGGCACCTGTCCGCGTGGCACCAGCCCGGTCGAAGACCGCAGACTCGCGGGCGAGTTGCTCGCCGACGACAAGGAACGAGCAGAACACACGATGCTCGTCGACCTCGCACGCAACGACGTCCGCCGGGTCGCTGACGCCGGGAGCGTTCGGGTCCCGGAGTTCATGAACGTGCTCAAGTACTCTCACGTCCAGCACATCGAGTCGACCGTGACGGGAACCCTCGCCGAGGAGTACGATGCCTTCGACGTGGTGAAGGCCGCCTTTCCCCCGGGGACACTTTCGGGCGCGCCCAAAGTTCGAGCGATGGAACTCATCGACGAACTCGAAGCAGAGCCCCGGGGTATCTATGGCGGCGGCGTCGGCTACGTCTCCTGGCAGGGTGACGCTGACTTCGCTATCGTCATCCGGTCAGCGCTGCTCGAAAGACTCGACGACGGTGAACGCACGTCCAGCAAAAAGAACGCCAGACACCGTCTCGTCGTACAGGCCGGTGCCGGTATCGTCGCTGACAGTGACCCAGAGGCAGAGTACGAGGAGACACGAACAAAGATGAACGGCGTGCTCGACGCGCTCGAAACACTCGGAGGAACTCGCCCTGCGCAGATTACTCACAACACCCACTCTCAGCGATGACCGACCAACACAAACAGGTTCTGTTCGTCGACAACTTCGATTCGTTCACGTACAACCTGGTCGAGTACGTCAGCGAACATGCCAGCACCGAGGTCATCCGAAACACTACTTCGCTCGCGACAGTGAAGGCTGCAGAACCTGACGCTATCGTCATCTCTCCCGGACCCGGTCACCCGGCCAACGAACGCGACGTTGGCGTCAGCACTGCAGTTCTCCGGGAACTCAGCCCCGACATACCGACTCTCGGTGTCTGTCTGGGTCTCGAAGCGGCAGTCTACGCCTACGGCGGCGAGGTCGGACACGCACCTGAACCGATCCACGGCAAAGCGTTCCCGGTCGAACACGACGGTCGTGGCATCTATCGCGGACTGGAGCAGGACTTTCAGGGTGGGCGGTATCACTCGCTCGTTGCGACGGACGTCCCCGAGTGTTTCGAGGTGAGCGCGACGACGACGGTGAACGGACACGAACTCGTCATGGGCGTCCGCCACCGTGAGTATCCCCTCGAATGCGTCCAGTTCCACCCTGAATCCGTGCTGACTGCAGTCGGCCACGACCTCGTCCGAAACTTCCTCTCGTGTGTGTAACCGAGCGTGCAAACAGGTCGGTAAACCTCCAGTCGAAACCCCCCTTCTGTTCCACTGGACGTACAGTCGCAGTCTTCGATTTTTTGCGCGTCAGCTTCACTTTCACTCCGGTCCACTCACGCTTAAGAGGGTGAGTTCCGTTAGAGTAGTCCGACAGGGTTGCCCCCGTGGGAGACGCGTTCCGCGGCACACGTTTCATTATAGTTTCAACTCTATGTGTCTGGACAAATCGCTCGACCGAAGCATTATTGGAGTCAGAAAACCAAGCGAATTCCGTCAAAGATGATAGTAATGGGTACGCCACAGACACGGTGCATTGGGCCGAAAAGAGCGCGGCGAGGTGAGCGCGTATGAGCCAGGAAGTCGGGGCTGATGACCTGACGCTCCCGGTCAAGCGGACGACGGGCGAGACGCTGGAGGAGCGTCTCACCGACAACGCCTACTACAATATTCTCCCGGCGCGGTATCTCCGCAAGGACAGCAACGGTGAGCTAACCGAGACACAGGAGGAGCTGTTCGAGCGCGTTGCGAAGAACGTCGCGCTGGCAGAGGCTGTCTTCGAAGCGCGCAACCAGGGTGTCGAAGTTACGGTCACGCCAGCACAGCTCAAACCCGGTCACCCGCGCCGTGACGAACTCGCGGCCGAGGTGTTCGGCAAGGGCGTCACAGCCGACGACGACGTCGATACGACGCTCTCTGAGTACAACGTCAACAAGTTCGCGTACGATACGATTGTTCCTGCGCTTCCCGAGAGCGTCCGCGAGCACGTCGAGGGTGTCGCCGGCGAGTTCCAGGAGAGCATGGAGAAACTGGACTTCACGCCGAACAGTCCGACGCTGATGAACGCCGGGGACGAACTCCAGCAGCTCTCAGCCTGTTTTGTCGACTCACCGGAAGACGACATCGACGACATCCACCAGACAGCGAAAGAAGCCGCACAGGTCTTCCAGTGTCTGACGGCGGAGACGACTGTCCACGTCGACGGGAAAGGAGTCATCTCGATTGCGGACGTCGAACCGGGCGACGAAATCCGGCAACGCGATGGCACAGGCCACCGGAGTCGAACCGTCGAGGAAACACATGCGTACGATGACGCGCCCGTGTATCTCGTGGGAACAGAGGCGGGCATCGAACTCACGGGAACACCGAATCACGAACTGCTCGTCGATGGTGACTGGACTCGAATCGACGAGATAGAACCCGGCCAGACACTCTCGGTTCGACTGGGATGGCTCCCTGACACCGACGAGACGGAGGAACTGACAATCGTTCCCGCAGGGGGACAGTGGGAAACGAACCGGGTGGTCTCGAACGACGAAATTCTGGAGCTGTACGCTGACGGGCTCTCAGACTACGAGATTGCGGACGCGCTGGAGTGTTCTGCCTCGACTATCCAGCGGCGGCGGGCACACGAACTTGGTCTCGATTCGAACGGGCCGGGTGGTCGAACACGTGGCGATGTGGGCTTCAACACCGATTCGTTCGACCGGTTGTACGAGGCAGGCTACTCTGATAGCGCAGTCGCCGACGAGCTCGGGGTTTCGACGAGAACGGTAGCACGGTACCGTGAACAGCAGTCACTGGATTCGAACGGTGACGCGGTCAAGGTTGTCACCCAGCCGGAGATGCTCACACCCGAACTGGCCGAACTACTCGGGATGTGGGTCGGTGACGGCTCGCTCCACAAAGACGGCATTCGATTCCACCTCCACCGTGAGGAGACGCTCGAACACGCCGACCGCCTGTGTCGACAGCTGTTCGACGAGGGACTCAACTGGCGCTGGGACAGCGGCTGTTACGAGGCGATTTTACACAGTCACGAGATTCGACGCTGGTGGCTTGCTAACTTCGGAGAGGCAAAGCCCGATGCCCCGTCGGCACGCGTGCCTTCACAGATCTGGAAGGCGGACCACGAGAGTGCCGGTGCGTTCCTCCGTGGTCTCTTCTCGACTGATGGAAGTCTGCAGAAGGGGCGGTATCCACGGCTCTGGACCGCCTCTGAAGCGCTCTGTGATGAGGTCCAGCAGCTGCTGATCGGTCTCGGGATGCCAGCGCTCGTCTGGGAGCTCGACTCCGAAGAGCGAGAGTACTACAACGTCGGTGTGACGGGCAAACGTGGGCTCGAACGCTTCAGTGAACGTGTCGGCTTCGTTGACAGTCGGAACGAGCAGATGAGTGAGACACTCGACGGGGCAACCTACAACGGGACGACAGTCGGAACGGTTCGTGCTGACGGGACGTGGGAGGTACCTGTGCACACCGTCGAGGAAAGTGGCACTGACACGGTCTACGATGTCACCGTCGCTGACAACCACGAGTACGTCGCAAGCTCTGTTGTCTCCCACAACAGCGGCGGCGGAATGGGATATGCGTTCTGGCGGCTCAGACCCTACGGCGATGCAGTCGGCTCGACTGGCGGTATCGCTTCTGGCCCAATCACCTTCATGCGCACATTCGACCAGATGTGTTTCCCGCCAGGGACGCGGGTGTTGACTCCCGAGGGACAGCGTCCGATCGAGGAGTTATCGAGAGGTGAGCTGGTAATCGACGAGAACGGCGAGAGACAGCCAGTCGTCGAAACGATGGAACGCTACGTCGAGGAGGATATCGTCGAAATCGTTCCGAAACGGCTCAACAGGCCGATCCGGGCAACCGGAGAGCACCCGTTCAAAGTGGTCCGCGACGGCGGGTTCGAGTGGGTCGACGCGGAGGACCTGACCGAAGGCGACCTGCTCGTTCTCGGTCACTCACGGGAGAGCAACGACCTCACACTCGACGACACCATCTCTCTCGATGACGTTGCGAGCGGGCCACTGGTGTTTACTGATGGCGGAATCGCCGTCAACCGGGAGTACTACAGAGCCACGAAAGGAGTGGAGCCAGCGCCACTCACCGATGAGGTCCCAGTCGAAGCGTTTGCAACGCTCGCTGGCTGGTACCTGGCAGAGGGCTGTGTCGTCTACCAGCGAGGGATACCGTCGACTGTGACGTTCACGCTTCACAGTGACGAGCGCGAGGGAGCACGCGAGATTCAGGACGCGCTGGATGCGTTCGGAGTACCGTCTCGTATTCAGGTCGTCGAGGACCGGAATACCCTCCACGTCCACGCAGAACACTCGAGTTTCGCCCAGTTCGTCGACAGTCTGTTCGGGACTGGCGCGGCGGAAAAGCAGGTACCTGATGTTCTCTGGCACGCACCGGTGGAGACGCAAGCACGCGTTCTCGAGACACTGTTTGCAGGAGATGGACGGCTGGAAAAGCGGGGCAAGAGTCAGCGAGCGAAGCTGAAACTCGTCAACGAGGAGATCGTCGACTTCGCATTCCAGGTCGGGTTGCGCTGTGGTGTCCAGTTCTCACGCCACGACCGCGAACCGGAGGACAGACAACCGACGTACGGGATTGGTGTCAGCGTGAGCACGGCGCTGGGCACGCCACTCGAGGTGCTGTTCGAGGATGTCGACGACGAGTTTGCACCGCGTGACCGGACGAAACAGGCAAACGGACGCGAGGTCGTCGCGATCGACTCCATCGAACACGTGGAGTACGAGGGTCCGGTCTACAACGCCGAAGTGGCAGAGACACACACGTACGTCGCGGAGGATATCGTTGTTCACAACTGCGAAACAATCGCGCAGGGAGGAACCAGACGGGGTGCGCAGATGGGTGTGATGCGCGTCTCTCACCCCGACGTCATCCAGTTCATCCACGCCAAGAACAAGGACGTCTCCCTCGCCAACACGCTGCGACTCAACGACCCAGACGACTTCACGCACACCTCGTTCGCTGACGCACTGGAGGAGGCGCGCGAACTCATCGACGAGGACGGGCGGGTTCCAGAGCATCTCCGAAACGCCGTCGAGGGCCACCTCTCGAACTTCAACATCTCCGTTGGTGTGACCGACGGCTTCATGGAAGCGCTGAAAAACGACGAGGAGTACACGTTCACCAACCCCCGAACCGAAGAGCCTCACGTCGCGACCCCCGAGACAAAAGAACTGTACGATATGTTCGGTCTCGGTGAGTACGTCGAAGTCGGTGAGGTGCTTTCGGTTCCCGCAAAAGAGATCTGGGACCGTATTATCCAGGGTGCTCACGAGAACGGCGAACCAGGCGTCATCTACCTCGAACGGGTGAACAAAGAACACTCCTTCGACGTCGAGAAACATCCTGACCACCGGATTCTGGCAACAAATCCGTGCGTGACAGGTGACACGCTGATTAGCACAGAAAACGGTCTCGTGCCCGCTGAAGAACTGTACGAGGCTGGTGTGGCTACGGATGTTGTCGTGGATGGACGCCTTAGCGAAGAAACAGTCAAAGAGGCGAGTAGCGTCTACAGGACAGGCGAAAAGGACGTGTACAAGCTGACGACCGATGAGGGGTACGAGATACGCCTGACTGAAGACCATCGTGTTATGACCGATCAGGGGTGGACAGAAACTGGCTCACTCAATGAAGGTGATACTGTACACATTCAGAACCGCAAGGGCAAGTTCGGAAATCACGGTACAGCCGCGGAAGGACGTGTGCTGGGATGGCTCGTAGGTGATGGACATCTCAAGCATGGTGAGAAACGTGCAGTACTGAACTTCTACGACAGCGACACACAGATATCCGAAAAGTTTGCCAGCGATGTGAACAAAGTGGTTCGAGAACCTACAGGAAACGCCGACTACGAGATAGGTGTCTCCGAAATCTCACGCTCGGACGACTACCGTGGAGCTGGCGCACTTGAACAGCGTATTCGTTCGGAGAGGCTGTACGAGGTTGCCGAGAACACAGGTCTTGTAGACGAGAAACTGCGCGTCCCGGACACTGTGATGCGCGGAAGCGAGGAGATGGCAAAAGGGTTCCTGAGGGCACTGTTCTCCGCCGATGGTAGCGTGCAAGGTAATCCCGAAAAAGGCGTTTCGGTGCGCCTCACAAGTATCGATGCCAGAATGCTCAAGGACGTACAGCGTCTTCTCCTCAACTTTGGAATCTTCAGCAAGCTGTATGAAGAGCGACACGAAGCGGGGAAGAATGAGCTTCCGGACGGGAACTTCGGGACCGCAGAGTACGAGACACAGGCGGTCCACGATCTTGTAATCTCGAAGGACAGCCTCGTACGTTTCCGTGAGGAGATTGGTTTCCTGCTTGAAGAGAAGAACGTAGCACTCGATACGAAGCTTGCCGAATACGACCGTGGACCGTACGCCGATCGCTTCGAAGCCACGGTTAAGTCAGTTGAAAGAGATGGTCACGAAACAGTCTACGATCTTACTGAGCCAGATACGCACTCTTTCCTTGGCAACGGTTTCGTTGTTCATAATTGTGGTGAGCAGCCGCTCGAGGAGTACGAGGCGTGCAACCTCGGCCACATCAACCTCTCGACGCTGGCGGCAACGGACGCCCCGGACTGGCGCGTCTGGTCGGCCGAACACGCCGAGGAGTACGCGAGCCAGGAAGACGCAATTATCGCATTTCTGGAGGAGGCAATCGACTGGGAGGAGTTCGACCGTCGCATCGAGATGGGGACACGGTTCCTCGAAAACGTCGTGACGATGTCCGACTTCCCGGTCGAAAAGATCGAAGAGACCGTCCGGGAGATGCGAAAAATCGGGCTGGGAATCATGGGGCTGGCACAGCTGTACATCCAGCTGGGGATGAAATACGGCAGCGACCCCGCCAACGAGGTCGCCCGTCAGCTCATGACCCACATCAACCACCGTTCGAAGTGGGCGAGCCACGAACTCGCACTCGAACGCGGCTCGTTCGCCGAGTGGGAGAACTCGAAGTACGCGAACCCGACGGAGTACCGGGAGTGGTTCGAGCACCAGACCGGACTGAATGCAGATAATTATGCAGAGTCTGGGTTTAAAATCAGGAATCATAACACGACAACAATCGCTCCGACTGGCACCACCAGTATGGTCGGAAATACGACAGGTGGCTGTGAGCCGATCTACAACGTCGCCTACTACAAGAACGTCTCCGACGACGTGCAGGGCGACGAGATGCTCGTCGAGTTCGACGATTACTTCCTGCGGGTGTTAGAGGCAAACGACATCGACGTCGAGGAGGTCAAACAGGAGGCACAGGAGCAGATGGCGAACAACGTCTTCGACGGCGTGGAATCGCTGTCGACAGTGCCCAACAGCATCTCCGAGCTGTTCGTGACGACGGGTGACCTCTCGGCCAAAGAACACGCCAGCATCCAGACAGCGTGTCAGGAAGGGGTCGATAGTGCAATTTCGAAAACCGTGAACGCCCCGAACGACTCCACGGCAGAGGATGCGAAGGAGGTGTTCGAGTACATCTACGACAACGGTGGCAAGGGCGTCACGTACTACCGGGACGGGACGCGTTCGAAGCAGGTGTTGACGACTCGTGCGAAGAACACCGAGTTCGCAGATGAGAACGAGGCTGCGTCGGTCATCGTCGAGCAGATTCAGGAGTTGTTCGGCGGCATCGAAGGCTTCCTCGAGAACGAGGACGTTCGCGCCGAACTCGACGCCGACCTCGACGAGTTGTTCGACCCAGGAGTGCAGTACGCCGAGAAGAAGCCGCGGCCGGACCAGCTTCACGGCGTCACCCAGCGTATCGACACGGGCTACGGCAAGCTCTACGTGACGATAAACGAGGACCCGGCGACAGGTGAGCCGTTCGAGTTGTTCGCCAACACCGGCCACTCCGGAGGCTTTACGAACTCGTTCACGGACGCGCTGGCGAAGACCATCTCGGTCGCGTTGCGTTCGGGTGTCGACCCGTACGAGATAGTCGACAAGCTACAGGGCATCCGCTCACCGAAGGTGGCGTGGGACAAAGGCGAACAGATAAACTCCATCCCCGACGCGTTCGGAACGGCACTCCGGCGCTATCTCGACGACGAAATCGACCGGGCCTATCCTGACCAGGCGACGCTCGAAGAGACCGCAGACAGAACGAACGGCGAGGCCGCCAGTGGTACAGAGGTCGCCGACCCTGAAGACCGCGAAACGGACGGCGGGGCGGTCGGAAGAGATGTTGGCAGCATCGAAGACGACCATCAGCGCATCATCGACGCGGGGGAGAATCCCGAGTGTCCCGAATGCGGGTCGCTCTCGCTGTACTACTCGGAGGGGTGTAAGACCTGCGAGTCGTGTGGCTGGAGTGAGTGCTAACGAACAGGACACGATGGACGAAACAGGCGGCCGACCGTGTCCGATCTGCGAGACGCCGATGTACCACCGCCACTGCAAGTACGTCTGTCCGCAACACGGGGTCGTCTACGACTGCTCGGATACGTTCTACTGACCCCGTGGTGGCTCTTACTTCCATCGGGTTGTTCGTACGTATTACCCACGGCAAGAGAGACAGTTGGTTCATACGGACTGTGATGACTCTGTATCAGACCGTCACACCCGTGTTGTTCGAAACTGGTAGAAGAGAGTCACCAATGACGCTCTCAGACGATAAGCGTCAGCATCCCATCGGCCAGAAAGCCAAACGTCGCTGCACTCACCACAAGTCCGAGGAGGACGAAGCCGAGGCCCCACCGGGTGTACTTCTGAGCGATTTCGTCCTCACCCTTGTCCGAGACGATGAACCGCCCAGTGTCGTCGTCGCCCTGGATGATGAGTCGCTGTTCGTTCGAGCCCATCGGGTCTTTTCGCTGTCTCGCCGCGCCGTAGACGTAGACATCGGCGTCGACTGGCAACACCGTCTGGCGGATACGACGACGGCGAACCCGGCCTCTGGCCGACGAACTGTATGTTGGCTGGTTTGGCGAGCCGCTGTCTCTGGGTTTCGTGCTGTTCGCCGTCCCCGGAATCGACCCGAAGGGAAGCTTCGATTCGATTCTGGTGGCGAGGTTGTGCGGTTCCCACTCGATGCTCTCACAGATCGCATCGGAGATGTCGACTGACGTGTCGAGGGTCTTTCTGTACGTTCCAGGAATGCGCCCGCTGAACGTCTTGCTGAATTTGTTGTCACCCGATATCTGGAAGTTGGCTCCGGCGTTTGCGACCACCAGAATCTTGCCAGTCTCGTCCTCCAGATAGAAGGGTGCCGCGAGCGTCTGACTCGAAATGGTCTCCCAGTTTCGCTCCGTCTTCGTTTTACCATCGTCGTCTTTGACTTTCCGCTCGACCTCCTGCTGGACCGAATAGCTGAAGTACAGACACTTTCCCTCGGTGAACGGCTGGTCGAAGACGACGCCTGCATCGCGCGCTTTCCCGCGAAGTTCGGTCCGACCAATCGCGACCGAGCGCACTTTCTCCGGCGGCGTGTTCTTGATGAGCCGTCCGGTCTGGAATCGCTTGGCTCCGGCACCCATGATGGCGAATCCGACCAGGAGAACAAAGACGAGTGCGACGAATAGGCCCGGCTCTTCTTGCAGCATCGTCGCAGGTAGTTCGTGAACGGGACTGATCGTCGCGTGGAACAGCAGGTCTCCGGTACCCAGAGCGTGGGACAGCCAGTCCTCAGTGCTATGTGATAACATAAACTCTGCATGTTGGAAGAAACTGATAAGCGTTTCTATCAATCGGCCAGCGCGAGTTCGCGCTGGTCAGTCCCAGTCCCGAACTTTGTGAGGTACTGGCGCTGTGTTATTGACACTTTACGTTACTTTCCGACAGATTTATTCACGCTAGCGGACTGTCTTCATATATCTACATGGCAACCGCTACGATGATCTCGTATCGTCAGGCTGTCGTTGAACACGTTGTCGACTCCGACATCACTCACTGGCAGATTCAGACGAACAATATTCCGTTTATCATGTCTTGTGTTGACGTTGTACAGGGCAGGGAGACAGAGACAGACATTAACTGGCTGTGTACGTCAGAAACGCTCAAAACTCTCGAGGCCAACTTCGTGGTCGCCGCGAAGTTGAGCGAACTCATCGCAGACGGTCAGCTTTCAGTTCGAACACGGGAGAAGGTCGACTCGGATGCGCCGACGTTGCTTTTGAACCCGGATCGAGCGGTCCAGTTACTCGGACTGACTGGTGACGAGAGTGTCGAGGTAGTGCTCACTGACCCGGAGATAACCGACCGCCTCTGGGAAACCCATCGGCAACGCTGGGAGATTGGACTGATGGAGACAGTCGACGTTCCGCCGTACACGCAGTTGTTGACGATTGCAGAGGATAAACTCGGCCCAGCAGTGAGCGAGGACATCGCAGTCGCATACACCGCACTGGAGACACGCGCTTCGAACTCGTCGCTGGAACCCGTCACAGTCGCACTGCTCGTCGGTGCGAAACACGATGTGCTGTTGCGCGACATCGTCGAGTGGACCGAAACGTCCACGCTGGCAACGCAGGGTACTGTCTCGAAGCTCAAACAGCGTCTCGAAGACATCGGGGTCGTGACGACCGAGAGCGAGAACATCGGCGTTGGCAGACCCAGACAGCGACTCGACCTCGCAGACGAATCCCTCCAGTCGCTCTCGGCAGATGAACTCGTTGCGAACGTTCAGTGTGTTCTCTCCTGAAGGAAACTCTGATAAGTTCTTCCCCCACTATCCCGGTCGACGGAACGATTGCTATAGGGATTATCGTACCTGTACGGGGATTCTCGCTGCGACGGACAGCGAGAAATCTATGATGACGTATGATAATCCCTATAGCTCTCACACGGCACGAGTGGGTTGAGAATCTCTCACAGATTCTGTCGACCGGTCTCCTCTCAGGGCCAGAGACCCCGCGTCTCGTGCGCGTTCGCGACCCGTGAGAGTGCAACGATGTTGGCCGCATCACGCCAGGTAACGTCTCGATTTTCGAACTCGTCGCGGACACGTTGCCAGGCGGCGAGCATCTCTGCATCGAGTTCGTCGTGTACACGGTCGAGCGACCACGACCTGCGATTGATGTCCTGCAACCATTCGAAGTAGCTCACTGTCACCCCGCCCGCGTTCGCCAGAATGTCGGGAATCACTGGAATCTGTCGCTCTTCGAGAACAGCATCGCCACCAGATGTCGTTGGACCGTTCGCTCCCTCGACGACACAACCGGCACTCACGTCGTCTGCGTTCTCCTGCGTGATGACGTTTCCGAGGGCCGACGGAATGAGCACGTCGACATCGAGTGTGAGTAACTCCTCGTTCGGAATAGTCGTCTCCGCGTACGTTGTCACGGCTTCGGGCTCTTCGTCGTGAGAGGGGACCGATTCGGTGTCGATGCCATCGGGGTCGTACATCGCGCCGTTGACGTCGCTGATTGCGACGATTGTCGCACCCCAGGAGTCGAGTAGCCTCGCGGCGTTTGCACCGACGCTCCCGTAGCCCTGAACGGCGACTGTCAATCCAGAGAGGTCCCATCCGTAGTGTTCACAGGCCGAGCGAGTGATGAGTGCAACACTCCGGCCAGGTGCCTCTTCGCGACCCACGCTCCCCCCGACGGATGGTGGCTTTCCGGTCGCAACGCCAGGGACGGTCTCGCCGTGTTGCATCGAGTAGGCGTCCATCAGCCACGCCATCGTCTGTGGGTCCGTCCCCATGTCCGGGGCTGGAATGTCTTTCGTTGGGCCGATAACCGGACGGACTTCCTGTGTGAACCGGCGTGTGAGTCGCTCTTTCTCGCGAGCACTCAACTGCTTTGGATTCACCGTGATGCCGCCTTTTGCGCCACCGAACGGAATGTCCATGACCGCACACTTCCACGTCATCCAGATTGCGAGTCCGACACACTCGTCTCTGGTGACCTCCGGATGGTACCGGAGACCACCCTTGTACGGGCCTCTCACGCTGTCGTGCTGTGCTCGGTACCCTGTGAACACCTCTATCTGCCCGCTCTCGCGCTCGATTGGAACGCTCACTTCGTGAACGCACGCTGGCTGTTCGAGGCGGGTG
>PUMG01000076.1 GCA_003551265.1 Halovenus sp. | reverse complement strand
GACTGGCCGCAGCAGAGCGGCTTGCAGACCAAGCACGCGTGACGCTGTACGAGCGCCAACACTACGACGACAAGCGAGTGAACTGCGGTGAGGCGATAAACGACACGACGCTGTTGCCACTCGACCCCACTCCGGAGAACGGATTCGTCAACGATATCGACGGCTTCGAACTGCTCATCCACGCCGACACCGACAGCGGACCCGAGCGAGAACCGCTCGCGACCGCCAGATTACACTGTCCACCGGGATACATCTGTGACCGGAACGTCGTCGAGCGTCGGTGGGCACAGCGCCTCGCCGAACGTGGTGTCGAGATTCGTGATGGTGAGGCGTTGCGAACTCACGAGTACCGGGACCTTCTCGACGATAACGAGTACGACTACATCATTGACGCGACGGGTCAGCCATCACTCACGCTGCGTGCGCTCGACAGAGAGACAGCGTACACGGGAGACATGGTTGCGCTCAACGCGGAAGTGGAGGGCGATTTCAGTGCGTACGAGAAACTGCCCCGTATTTTCTTCGAGGGGTACGTCGGCTACGCCTGGGTGTTTCCCAAATCTGACTCCCGGGCGAACATCGGCATCGGGTGGGCTGGCGACCAGCGCCCCGACCACTACTTTTCGGCGTTCGAGCACGCCTGTCTCCGGAACGGCCTGCCGGTGCCTGCACGAACAGCGGTCAACATCGACACGATTCCACGGGGTCCGAGTCTCGGCCCTGACAGACTGGCACTTCCCGAGAAACGGGTGTTTCTGACGGGTGACGCTGCTGGCATCGCCAACCGATACCAGGGGGAGGGTATCTGTCAGGCGATTCGGTCTGCGTATCTCCTCACAGATCTCATCGACAGCGGGAGAGAAGCAGAGTACGGCGCACGGCTGTACGCGTCGATGAAATCGGAGTACCGGCTTGCACACCTCATGCGAGGTGTCTGGGTCGAACACGAGGACCCCACACTCCTGGCAGCAGTCGCTCGGACGCTCGATGGGCTGACAATCGAGCAGATTACGCGGGAACCACGGGTCGTGTACCGGCGACTTCTCCGACGGCCGACTCTCGCGACACGGGTGCTCGGCAACCGGGGAATGCTCCGACGATGTGTGGACGCCTACACCAACACGTGGGAGTACTCACCGCAAGAGAGACACAGTTGAACAGCTGTAGGGATTACCGGCCGCGATGGCTGTTGGATATCACAACCCCGCTCACTGCTCGAATTCGTCCTCCCACCGGAAGATTCCATCCCGCTGGATGACGTCGCCGTCTACTTCGAAGCGTGTCCCTTCCATTCGCATATCTGTGATGAGGTCGACGTGGACGGCGCTGTCGTTGCCACCCACACCGTCGGGGAGGTTCGCGTCGTAGGCGCGTCCGAGTGCGAGGTGGACAGTCCCGCCCATCTTCTCGTCGAAGAGAATCTGGTCGGTGATACGGTCGATGCCACGGTTCATCCCGATACCGAGTTCGCCGAGTCGTCTCGAACCTTCGTCGGTTTCGATGATGGCTGAGACGACGTCTTCACCCTGTGTGGCCTCCCAGTCGACGACTTCGCCGTCCTCGAAGACGAGTCGGACATCACGGAGCTGTGTCCCGCGAACGGTCATCGGTACGTCGAACGTGACCTCGCCTTCGGTCGCCGTAGGTGCAGTGAACACCTCGCCGCTTGGAAGGTTGTGAGAGTCGTAGACGACGCTCGCCGCGCTGTTGACTGCGGTTCGGTCCTCGATAGACATCGTCAGGTCCGTCCCGTCGCTCTCTTTGGAGAGGTGAACCTCGCGTCCCTCGTCGAGAATGGTCTTGAGTGTCGCCATCTCCTCGGCGAGCGCCTCCCAGTCACGGAGGATGGCGTCGTAGACGAAATCGCAGTACGCCTCGTAGCTCATGCCAGCCTGCTGGGCGAGCGCACGCGTCGGGTGAATCGTCGAGACCCAGTCGGTGTCCATCCTGGCCTCTCGAATCTCCAGGCGCGATTTCGTGTACGCCTGCTGTTTGTCGCCTGGAACGTCCGCCTCGGCACTCGTGTTCCGTTTTGCACGAAGCGCGAGCACGCTGTCGGCGTGTTCGTACAGCGCGTGTTCGAATTGGGGGTTCTCATCGAACTCGCCCTCGTGTGCCCGGAGGTACGCACGGTTCATCTCGGGAGAGCTGTAGGTGGCGTGGAGGTTCGCCCCGCACTCGCCGAGTTGCTCGGCCACCGCGACAGCGAGGTCGTGTGCCCCTTCATCGACCAGTACGACCACGTCGTCTCCGGCTTCGATTCGTGCGCTCCACCCGACCAGCGTCTCCGCGTGCTCACGTACCCGTGGATCCATATTGGAGCGTTCGTAGCGTCGAGTATGTGTCTCCTTCGCTCTGGAGATTTCCCCGCCAGTCTCACACGACAGCCAGCCCACGCCCGACCTGCGTCTCGTACTCCTCGGGCCAGTCAATCGCGACTGCTTCCCACGACTGCGCCCCGTTGGTCGTCACGAACACACCACGGTTGGTCACCGCGACAAACTCTCCTGCGCTGTGGCCGCTGTCGAGCACTGCACGGACCATCCCTGACGGCTCTGGAAGGCCCTCCATCGCGTGCTCCCAGACACCGTTCGTCCGGCGGTAGACGTGGGCGTCCGCTGTGGCGGTTCTGTGTGCCGTTCGTGCGCCACTTGCTGCGGAGACGACCACCGTATCCGGGTCGGCGGCGTCGACGGCGAGCCCCCAGACGTAGCGGTGTTC
>PUMG01000161.1 GCA_003551265.1 Halovenus sp. | reverse complement strand
CCTGGTCGTCACACCGTGAGAGGTCGACGTGGATGTCCGAGCCATCGACCTCCAGGTCGACCGCCAGAAAGATGTCTTTCTCTTCCGGGTTCGGTGAGTCGAGGAAGCCGTCGATGTAGCCCTCCGCCGAGTAGGTTCCGTCGGGGAGCGCTTCGATTTCGTTCCGGAGGCGCTGTTCCGAGTAGTTCATCATCGCCTGCCCGGCCACCTTGACCGTGTCGTGGCCGTACTCCTCGAAGAGTTCGTGGAGTCGGTCGACACCGACGCGGGCAGCGGATATCTGGGCCTCGATGTCTCCCATTACCATGTCGGGAACGCGGATGTTGTCCGCGATGAGTTGCCAGGCCTCTTCGTTGCGCTCACCCGCGTCGACAATCTTGAGCGCGCCGAGACGGATTGATTCGCTGTAGGCGTCGATGGTGTCGATGATGCAGGTTCCGGGCTTGTCCGCGCCGACGTCGAGGTGGTGGGCTGTCGTGACCGAGAATCCGGTCAACCTCTCGTTGTAGAAGACAGGGATGATGATGGCGAAATCCGGCGCGTGACTCGCACCGTAGTACGGGTCGTTGTGCAGGATGACATCACCGGGACGGAACGACCTGTCACGCTCCTCGAAGAGGTCGATGACGCCCTGTACGTACGCTGGAATCGGACCCATCTGGAGGGGCGTGCTGTCGGTCTCACAGAGCTGTCTGGCCTGCTCGTCGACCAGCGCACAGCCGAAGTCCTCTGACTCGCGGATGATGCTCGAGTAACTCATCCGCGTCAGTTTGTGTCCCATCTCGTCGCAGATGTTGATGAGATTCCCCGAGATGACGCGCTGGGTGACGGGGTCTACCTGTTCGTTCGGGTCCTGTACGTCGAGTCGTGGCGACGTCTGAGTGATGACGTCGCGTGTCGTATCCTGTGTTGTGGGCATGTGTCTCAGCTCAGTTTCTGTGGGTCAGTTCGATATCGCCGTACTGGCGGACGGTCGCGTCGAAGTCGGGCGGCACAATCGTCGTCGAGTCCTTCTCGCCGATTATCGCCGGACCCGAAACCGTGTGCCCGGCACCGAGGTCCGCGCGCTCGATGAACGGTGTCTCGTACGCCTGTGCCTCCCCATCGCTGTCGAAGTAGACCTCCTCCGTAAACAGCACAAGCTCTTCGACGTCGCCCTCGGCGCTCGCGGCCGAGACGAGTTTCGAGGACGGCAGCGCGCCGTAGGCCGTGACGCGCTGGTTGACGAGTTCGATTGGGTTCCCGGGGAAGTTGTGTCCAAACTCGCTTTCGTGCAGGGTGTGAAAGGCGCGCCTGATGTCGTCCACGGCGTCGACCCGTCCGTTCTGGCCGACGAGAACGTTGAGTTCGTATCCCTGTCCCTCGTACCGACAGTCGGCGGTCATCTCCAGTTCGATATCCTGGCTCCCGATACCCGCATTCAGGAGGTGCTCTTCGGCTGACTCGACGAGGGCCTCGTAATCGGCCTGCAGTTCGTCGCTGTCGAGGTCGCTCAACATCGAGAACTTCGTGTTGATGTCGTCGTATTTGAGGTCGGTCGTGGTGAGACCGATTGCAGAGAGGACGCCGGGGCTTGGGGGGATAATCGTCCGGGGAATGTTCAGCTCCCGGGCAAGACTCGCGGCGTGCATCGGACCGGCACCACCGAAGGAGACGAGCGCGAAGCGTTCGGGGTCCCGACCTTTCTGAACCGTCTTCGAGCGAATCGCGTTCGCCATGTTGCTGTTGACGATGTCGAGGACGCCGAGTGCCGTCTCCATCGTCTCCATTCCGAGCGGTTCGGCGAGCTGTTCGCCGATGAGCTCGCGGGGTTCGTCGGTCCTGATGTCCATCTCGCCGCCGAGGAAGAAATCAGGATGGATGCGACCGAGCGCGACGTGGGCGTCGGTCACTGTCGGGTTGGTGCCGCCGCGGTTGTACGCGATTGGTCCCGGGAGTGCACCGGCGG
Organism: Halovenus sp.; assembly: GCA_003551265.1. Taxonomy (GTDB): domain Archaea; phylum Halobacteriota; class Halobacteria; order Halobacteriales; family Haloarculaceae; genus Halovenus. The sequence goes on along the minus strand of PUMG01000161.1, from coordinate 10,605 downwards.
ACTTCGGGCCAACCCGGAACGCGTCGGCGGCGTCGAGATACGCGATACTGCCACCTCCTGCACCGATTGTCTGGATGTCTATCATCGGACTCATCACCGGATAGCCCCCGATTTCGGTTTCTCGAACGTTCGCCTCGATTATCTCGCCGCCCGAGACGATTCCGATGTCTGCGCTCGTCCCACCCATGTCGAAGGTGATGACGTTCTCCTCCGCCGAGTCGGGGCTGCTCGCACGCCCACGCCACTGCCCGCCGAGGACGCCTGCGGCGGGTCCCGAAAGAAGGAGCGTCACGGCAGTCTGTTTGACCATCTCCTCCGTCGCGATTCCACCGTTCGACTGCATCACGTGAACGTCCGTCTCGACACCAAACTCGTGGAGTTTCTCTTTGAACCGACCGATGTAGTCGACCACTTTCGGTCCGATGAACGCGTTCATCGCAGTTGTCGTAAAGCGCTCGAACTCCCGGAACTGTGGGTAGACCTCGGAACTCGTCGTCACGTAGGCGTCGGGATGGACGTCCTGGACGATCTCTCTGGCGCGCTGTTCGTGGTCTTCGTTGAGATACGAGAAGAGAAACGCGATGGCGATGGAGTCGACGCCCTCGGATTTCAGCTCCCGGGCTTTCTCCCTCACGGCGTCCTCGTCGAGTGGTGTCTCGACCTCGCCGGTGGACGTGACCCGCTCGGGGACGACTTTCCGGTGGCGGCGCTTGACCAGCGGGTTCTTCTGCCACGGGATATCCTGCTGGATGGAGTAGTTCTGTGGGCGCTGGTGACGGCCGATGTGAGTGATATCACGGTACTGTTCGGTCGTGATGAGACCGGTTTCGACCCCCTCGTGTTCGAGGACGGCGTTCGTTGCGATGGTCGTCCCGTGGAGGACGTAGTCGATCTCCGCGGGTGCGACCCCCGTCAACTCACAGATCTCTCGCGTTCCGGTGAGTGCCCCTTTCGAGGGGTCCGCCGGTGTTGTACTCACCTTGTGAATCGTCTGTTCTTCTGTTTCGTTGTCGACAAGGTAGATATCGGTGAACGTCCCACCGATATCTATGCCAAGGATTCTCATCAGTGTAGTCGGTAGAGACGGTGTCCCGGTATAAAAATTTGGGAGGCTCTAACACAGCAGTTCGTCTCAGTGGACCCAGGTTCCGTCTCCCGGCTCGTTCAGCGTCTCCAGCTCCTCGGCGATTTTTCGACCGCGCTGGTACACTTCCACGGGCATCCCCGTGAACTGCCACCCGTCGAACGGGCTGTACTTCCCTTCGGACTCGAAGGCTGTCGCGTCGACTGTCCACTCCCGCTCGGGGTCGACGACGACGAAGTCTGCGTCGGCTCCGACCTGGAGCGTGCCCTTTCTCGGGTAGAGACCGTGAACTCGCGCAGGCCGTTCCGCATACCGCCGAACGACCGCTGGAAGGGTCGTCCGTCCAGCGTGTACGGCGTCGAGCAGCGCACCGAGGGCGGTTTCGAGCTGGGGCATCCCGGGGGCGACTGCCAGCGGTTCGCGGTCTTTCTCGTCGAGGGTGTGTGGGGCGTGGTCGCTTCCGAGAAGGTCGACCTGGTCGTTCTCGAAGTGCTGCCACAGCGCCTCACGATTGGCTGCCGTGCGCACGGGTGGCGTCCCAATCCCGCGCGTCCCGACGTCTCTGAGACGACTCTCGTCGACGCGGAGATGGTACGACGTCACCTCGCTCCGAATCGGCAGACCCTCGGCACGTGCTTTCGCTATCATCTCGAGACCCTCAGCGGTCGTGACGTGGGCCACGACCGTCTCTGCGCCGGTTTCACGGACAATCTCTATCACGTCAGCGATGGCGGTTCGCTCGACGACGGGCGGCCGAGAGGCGAAGAACGCATCGAGGTCCTCTCCGAGTTCGTTCGCCCGGCGGGTGAACTCTGTCAGGTACTCCTGGTCTTCGGCGTGGATATATATCGGTCGCCCGGTTTCTGCAACCTCCTCGAACGCCCGATACAGCTCACCTTTGTCGTCCATCAGCAGCGGACCAAAGCTCGTCGCCATGAACGTCTTGAACGCCGTTGCACCCTCCTCGGCGAGGGCCGCAATCGCTCCAGTGTCGAGGTTCTCGGCGGTGATAGCGCCGAACAGCGCGAAGTCGACGTGTGATTTCGACTCGAACAGCTCCCGTTTCTCTCTGAACCCCTCGCGGTCCAGCACGGGCGGCGTCGTATTCGGCATCTCGACGACCGTCGTCACGCCGCCAGCCGCGGCGGCCGCTGTTCCGGATGCCGCTCCTTCTTTCTGTTCGTAGCCCGGTTCACGGAAGTGGACGTGCCCATCGACCAGCCCCGGAAGCACGAGTTCGCCGTCGAGTTCGACCGTCTCATCCGCCGAGAGCGTTCCCGGAGTCGTCGTTACGTGTGTTATCACACCGTCGGAGACACAGAGCGATGCCTCGAAAATCTCGCCGTCGAGGTACAACCGTCCACCAGTTACCAGTACGTCGATATCGGCCATACGTGGATAACCGAGTAGCTCCTCATAGCTCTTTCCCCCGGATGGGAGGTAGTGTCCAAATAAGCGATTATCGAGACGATGAAGATACGGAAAGCCCTCGACTGTCTCGGGTCCCGGGACTCGCTGCGCGCTTCGGCCGTGACCGGCCTGTAGTGCTTACGTCGTCCGGGTTCCCCGAGACAGCCTCGCCCTTTCAGTCCACCAGGATTCTCCTGTACAGCCGCGAGAAACTAGCTGTTTGACTAATGCGTATCTGAACACCGCCGGATGGAACAATCGCCACGAACTAGCAATCGGTTTGCCGACCAGTATCCGTCTCCATCTCACACAGTGCTCTCGACAGAACCTTCGCGGCAGCCTCGATAGAGTCGGAATACGTTGCTTCCTGTGGATTGTGGCTGATTCCCTCGACGCTGGGAACGAAGACCATCCCGGTGGGAATGTCCGACAGCTGGAAGTTCATCGCGTCGTGACCGCCGCCGCTGGGCAGGTGACGGTAGCTGACGCCCGTTCGTTCGGCTGCCGCGGTCAACGTCTCGTTGACGCTCGAATCGAGGTCGACTGGCTCCGAACGGTCGAGTTCCTCGCGAGTGAGAGAAACGTCACGTCTGTCGGCAATCGCGTCGAGTTCCCCGAGGAGACGCTCTTCGACGGCGTCACGATACTCGCGGTCGTTGCTTCGTAAGTCGAGCGGGAACGACACTTCGCCACAGATCTTGTTGATTGCGCCCTCGACGGCGGTGATGTCACCCACAGTGGCGACGACGTCGTCCTGCTGGGCTGCGTCACTCGCGAGTTGCTCGACAGTGGTTATCATCTCGGCGGCGGCAGTGAGCGCATCCCGGCGTCTGTCCATCGGCGTCGCTCCCGAGTGGTCATCCTCCCCCTGAGCCGTGAACCGGTACCGGACGGGCGCACGGATTCCGGTGACGATACCCACATCGAGTCCGTCCTCTTCGAGCACCCGTCCCTGCTCGATGTGCGTTTCGAGAAACCCACCGATTCGCTCGACGTCGACTGTCGGCTCCGTCAGGTTCTCGGGATAAAAGCCCGCCTCCTGAATCGCCTGCCAGAGTGGGACCCTGTTCTGGTCAGTCGCAGCGAAGTCTTCGACTTTCAGCATTCCGAGCATGCCCCGGCTGCCGATAGTGTGCTGACCGAAGCGTGAGGACTCCTCTCCCCGGCAGATGACAATCGTCGGTGGACAGGCAGGCTCGCCAGCCGCGTAGACAGCGTCGACCGCTTCGAGTGCCGCGACGACCCCGAGAGTCCCGTCGAGACGCCCCGCGTTGAACACCGTATCCAGATGACTTCCGATGAATACTGTTCGCGGGGCGTCCGGTTCTCTCGTCAGAAACACGTTTCCGATGGAGTCCGTCTCGACAGCGTAGTCGCCTCCGGCCTCGTCGAGCACGTACTCGATAGCCTCTGACTCTTCCTCAGTGTAGGCGAGTCGAGTGACTCCGCCACGACTCGTCTGACCAATCTCCCACAGCTCGTCGAGTCGACGCTCCATCCGGTCGAGGTTGATTTGCGCTGTCACCGGGTCCATGTTACAACTGGTCTTCGACGAACTCGCCGTCGAGGAGGATGCGGTCGACGGTGTCTGAATCGGTGAGGCGGCTGATGTCCTCGCGGGGGTCGGCCGAGAGAATCAGCATATCCGCGTACTTGCCCGGTTCGATGCTGCCGAGTTCGTCCTCGAGGTTGAGCGACCTGGCGGCCGTCAGCGTCCCTGCAGTAATCGCCTCGTCGGGAGTCATGCCGAGGTCGACGTAGTGAACCAGTTCGACTGGATTCGTGCCGTGGTAGACTTCGGGCATCCCGCAGTCGGTGCCCGCTGCGATTGGGATGCCCGCTTCGAGCGCCCGTTTGAAGTTCGGGACGGCCTCCTCGCGCACTCCGCCACTGCTATCTGGCCGTTCGCGCTCGCCGAGGATTTCCATCCTGTCCTCCAGTTTCCGGAACGTCGCCAGCGTCGGCACCAGCAGGGAGCCCTGGTCGTGCATCTGGTCGATGTGGTCGTCGGTGAGTGACTGGCCGTGGACGATGACGTCGACGCCAGCGTCCAGCGCGTTCGAGATGCCGGCTTCACCGTAACAGTGGGCGTGAACTGGCCGCCCACACTTGTGTGCCTCCTCGGTGGCGGCGGTCATCTCCTCGACGGTCAACTGGGCGTCCCGAGCGCCGGTGTGTGGACTCGACAGCGCGCCCGTGGCCGCGAGTTTTATCAGGTCCGCTCCGTGGTACATCAACAGCTTTCTGACCTCTTTGCGAGCCTCGTCGGGACCGTCCACCTCGATAATCACGCCCTCGTCCCCCCGGTTGTAGCCACCCGTCGCCCGCCCGCCGGTGATAGCGACCATCCCGCCGCAGACGGCCAGGCGCGGTCCGAGGGTCACGCCGTCGGCAATCGCATCCCGTAACGAGAAAATCGACGTACTGCGACTGGCCACGTCCGCCAGCGTCGTCGTCCCCGTGCGCAACGCGTCACGGGCCAGTTCCGCTGCTCGGAGCGCGAGATACTCGTCGGACAGTCCGGTGATGTCTAGCTGATCGGGGTCAGCAGGGTAGTCCAGGTGAACGTGCGCGTCGATCAACCCCGGCATCACGACCCGGTCCGACGCATCGACTGTCCGGTCGTACGAGTTTTCCAGTCCGTTCTCTGCGACCTCTACAATCTGGCTGTCCTGAACCCCTATCTGTACATCGGTGCGTTCGGTCCCGTCTCCGACGATAACAGTACCAGCGTCTATCTGAATGCTTCCCATACTTCTGTTGGTAACCCGGCTATCAAAAGTGTTTGGGCGAGGGCCGAGTCGGATACGTCAGCGACCTAGCCGTGGAGCGTCTCGAACAGTGCTGTGACGTTGTCGACCGAATCGACCGACAGCAATCGCTCGCGGAGTGTGTCCGTCTCGATTCGCATCTGGCTCCCGTCGACGAGTCGGTCGAACTTCGCTTCGACCTCGCTGTCGGTGTAGGGGTTGTCTCCACCACCCCGGGCGTCCTCGATGGTGGTCGAAACCGTCGTGCCATCGCGTCGTTCGATATCGACGGTCGCACCCCAGTGCCCATTCTGTGCCCGCTCGTCGTGCGTTTCGTCGAGTTCGAGACGGACACGCCCGGCGAGTGAGCGAATGCGGTCGTCGGTCAGATGCTCGGAGGAGAACGCCTCAACGTCGCTGGTCCCGAGCACAGTACGGGCAGCGAGAGCGTACGGCGTGCTGAACTTCGCCGCGAGCACGTTCTTCGGTGCATCGTCTCCGAGAGTCGTACCTGCCTCGAACGTTCGCACGCGAATCTGGACGATGTCGTCGGCGTCGAGTTCGTGTTCGTCGAGCAACTGCGCCAGCGCGTCGAGTGGTGCGTGCGTGTACCGACAGGCGGCGTGCATCTTGACGTAGCTATCCTCCAGAAAGTACTGCTCGCCGAGCGTTTCCAGCGTGGCTTCGAGTTCTGCCATCGCTCGCGGACTGGCGGCCACCTGAGGAACGAGACACCGCTCGATTGTTCGCTCGACTCCTGTGACGCCACTGAGAGCCAGCAGCGCGCTCGTTATCCCGTGCTGGCAGCACACCCCGGCGTAGAGGTTTCGCACCGTCGCTCCTTCGGTGGCAGCCGTCCAGTCCGTGTTCGTAGTGGGGTTTGCTGCCATGCGAATCGAATTACACATCGTCTGTTCGTCGAAATCCATGAGCACGCCAGTCGTCACAGCAGCACCGATTGGTGCCCAGCTCCCGTGGGGGTGAAGGTTACCACGGAGTGGTCGGACGGCACTCGCTACTCGCGAACTGGTTTCGTACCCTGCGATGACCGCCGTCAGCAACTGTTCACCCGATGCCCCGGTCTCCTCCGCGATGGCAAGTGCAGGTGGAACCACGTGGATTCCTCCGTGTGCTGCTCGCTGGTTTCCCTCGTCGAGTTCGAGTGTCGTCCCGCCTCCTGCGTTGGCAAACGCTGCACAGATCGGGGACCGCCGCTGCTGGGTGGCAAACACTGTCGAACCACCACTCGAACTGTGTGTCCCGGCCCCAAACCGGTCCCACGTCCGCACGACGTCGCCGATGTACGTCGTGTCGGAGCCGCGAATACACACACCCACAGTGTCCAGTATCATCCGCCGTGTGCGCTCGCGGACCGGCGGAGGAACGTCTTCGAGGGCAAGTTGGACGGCGTACGCTGCGAGTTGTCGCTCTGCCGCTCTGTCTGTCGTCATGGTATCGACTCTTCGCCGGTGAAAATAAATGTACTGCCCGCGCCAAAGATGGCATCCGAGAATAATAAGACAATCTATCATTTACCCCAATGTTTATTTACCCAGAGTAATCTATTGGTGTTATGGCTGACCGTAAAACACAGCGAAGGGTATCTGGACATACGAACAGAAGAAAGTACATTGCTGGATTGGCTGCCAGCTCTGTCGTTGGGCTGGCAGGGTGTCTGGGTGACGACGGTGACGATGGTGACGATGGTGACGATGGTGACGACGGCGTTGACGCTGGGGGGGCAAGAGCCGAGAACACGCTCTCCGACGACGAACTCGATGGGTACGAACCACTCGATGACGTCGACGTCATCGGGTTCAACCGTCAGACTGCAACCTATCACGTCGAATCGCAGCAGTTGATAGAGGGATACTGGCAGAACCTGGGTCTCGGCGTCTCGTTCGAACAACTCGACCTCGGACCGCTGTTCGAGCGGTTCAACGCTCACGACTTCGACATGTGTGCGATGAACTACGTTGCTCGACCCGAACGACTCGACCCGACGATGTTCCTCTACCCGTATTTCCACTCCGACTTCGTCGAGTCCAGCAACAGTGGGGGCTGGGAGCACGAGGAGTACGACGAGGAGGTCGAACTGGTCAACACCGTTGCTGACCCCGAGGAGCGCCGGGAGCACGTCTACCGGTGTCAGGAGATCCTGGCAGAGGAGGTCCCACACATCTTCTGCTATCACCAGGACAGTTTCAACGTTCTCTGGCCACACGAACACGAGAACTGGCAGGCGATGGACGGCACGATGCCGTGGTGGAACCCGTGGACGCTACAGGAACTGTCCCCGGCAAACGACGAGGGAACTACCGTCTCCTGGGCGACGACACTCGACCCACCGGATCTCAATCCGATGGACGTCAGCACGAACACGGAGAATATCGCGCTGTTGATGAACTACGACCGTCTCGTCCGAATCGGGTTCGACCTCCAGCCGGAGCCGTGGGCTGCCGAGGAGGTCGAGGCGGTCGACGGGTCGACGTTCCGGGTGACCATCCGGGACGACATGGTGTTCCACGACGGCGAGCCAGTGACCGTCGAAGACGTGAAGTTCAGTATGGATTACTACATCGAGTGGCAGCATCCGTACTACGAGGACGTCTGGACACCCGTCGACAACGTCGAGATACTCGACGACCAGACGGTTCAGTTCAACCTCAACCAGGAGTTCGCGCCGTTCGAGATGATTTCGCTGTCGAACCTCTTCATCCTGCCAGAACACGTCTGGGGCGATGTCGTCGAGGAAGAGGGACTCGACAACCCCACCCAGTGGACCGACGTCGACCTCACCGGCAGCGGTCCCTTCCAGATTGTCGACCACCAGGACTCCGAGTCACTCACGTACGAGACGTTCGACGACCACTTCCACGACTTCGAGGTCGAGGAACTGTTCTGGGACATCTACGGCTCGGAGGCCCCATCGGTCGGGGACGTCGAGACCGGGGCGAGAACGTTCGCACAGGACACCGCGCCCGCGCTGTGGGATGCAGCGCAGACGAACGAAGACGTCGAAACCAGAGCGTCTCCGACGTGGGAGTTCTGGGCGGTGTCGGTCAACAGCAGGCGGGAGCCGTTCAACGACCGCGAGTTCAGAAAGGCACTCTCTCACGCCATCGACCGCGACGAACTCGTCGACCTCGTGTTCTACGGCGAGTCCGCTCGGGCACACTCACCGATTGCGCCAGCCAACGAGTTCTTCTACAACGACGACATCGGCATCGACGACGGCGGTCTCGAACGAGCAGAGGAGATCCTCGCCGACGCCGGTTACAAGTGGGACCAGGACGGGACGCTCTACTACCCGACGGACTAGACGCTCTACTACCCGGCGGACTCTCTTCTCTTTCGTACGGTCGGTAGATTTAGGCGTGGTGGCTTCGTTGTGCCGTGTATGTCACTCCCTCCGGAACAACAGCGGCGCACACTGGACGACGCCACAGACGAGGTTGTCGCAGCCGAAGAGGTCACGTTCGACGTGAGCACGGACGTGCTGGTGGCTGGCGGTGGCGGTTGCGGACTCGTCGCCGCACTCGCTGCCAGTGAAGCTGACGAACTGACGGTCACAGTTCTCGAAAAGACCGACACTGTCGGTGGCAACACCGCGCTCTCGACCGGGATGATTCCTGCGGCAGGGACACGGCTCCAGCAGGAGGCCGGCATCGAGGAGACGGCAGCGGCGATGGCCCAGGATATTCTGGAGAAAAACGACCACGAGACCGACGAAGAACTGGTTCACTACCTCTGTGAGCAAAGCGCGGACCTCGTCCACTGGCTAACCAGCGACTGGGACGTGACACTCGAGTTCGTTGACGATTTCAGGTATCCGAAACACTCGGAGTACCGGATGCACGCGCCGCCGGGGAGAAACGGCGAACATCTCGTCGAGGAGTTGCGAGCGCGTATCGAGCGCCAGTCGAACGTCGAGCTGCTGACGAACGCTCCGGTGACGAAACTGGTCGCGGGCAACGGCGGTGTCGAGGGTGTCGTCGCTGGTGCCGTCCGCGAAGAGGTCATCCGTGCGGGGACGGTCATTCTCGCCACCGACGGCTTCGCTGGTAACCGGGAGATGGTCCGTGCGCACTGCGAGGAGGACATCGAGCGTGCGCTGTACTACGGCGCAAGCGGGAACACCGGTGACGGCATCCGGTGGGGTGCCCAACTCGGCGGCGAACTCGCCTGCATGGACGCCTATCAGGGCCACGCAACCGTCGTCAACGAGACGGGCGCGCTCTCGACGTACGCGGTCGTGATGAACGGCGGCATCCTCGTCAACGAACGCGGCGAGCGCTTCGGTGACGAGTCCGCCGGGTACTCACAGTTCGCTGTCGACGTTATCCGCCAGCCCAGCGCTATCGCCTACGAGATATTCGACGAGCGCATCTACAGGCGTCTGGAGGGTGAGTTCGATGATTTCGACCGCGCCGTTGCACTCGGGTCGTATCACCGCGCGGACAGTGTCACGAAACTCGCCGAAGCACTCGGTTGCCACCCCGACGCAACCCGGCAGGCAGTTCGGGCGTACAACGAGGCAGTGGCGGCCGAGGAACCGGACGAAGTCGGTCGAGTCGAGGGGCGCCGGGTTCTCGAATCACCGTTCTACGGGGCGAAAGTGACCGGGTCGCTGTTTCATACACAGGGTGGACTGGTCGTCGATGAACACGGCCGCGTCTGCCGGACCGACGGTTCGACAGTCGACGGTCTCTACGCTGGCGGCGGCTGTGCTGTCGGTATCAGCGGTCACGGGGCCAGCGGTTACCTCTCGGGGAACGGGCTGACGACGGCGCTCGGCTTCGGTCGACTCGCCGGTATCCACGCGCGCCAGTCACTCTCCGGATAGCCACTGTCGAAACCGGTTCTTATTTATCCTTCTGGAGGTGACTGTGGGTTGTTCACAATGGCCACTGACGACGTAGACACTGTGCTCGCTGGAGGAATCGTACTGACTGTCGACGAACAGCGCCGTACACTCGACCCGGGTGCCGTTGCAGTCGCCGGAGACCGAATTGTCGAGGTCGGCGACCGGGAGGAGGTGCTCGCCGCGTACCCGAACGCCGACAGAATCTCGCTCGAAGGGTCGGTCATCATGCCGGGACTGGTCGACAGCCACGGCCACGCGGGCCACGCGATGACCAAGAATCTGGCAGTGGCCGAGGAGGAGTGGCTCGAAGTGGTCGAAGACGTCTACTTCCGCGGGTCAGACGAGCGGTTCTGGCGTCTCGACGGCTACATCGCTGCCCTCGAACACCTGGAGGTCGGTGTGACCACGTCCATCTCGTTTCCGGGTTCGAAACCCCGTGTCGACGACCCAAAGTACGCCAGCGCAGCAGCAGAGGGGTACGCCGACCTCGGTCT
>PUMG01000170.1 GCA_003551265.1 Halovenus sp. | reverse complement strand
TTCGGTCTGGCGCTGGCAGCGCCGCCGGGACCGATGAACGCCATCATCGCCGAAGAGAGCGTCGTCCGCGGGTGGTTCGCTGGCGTTATCACCGGTCTCGGTGCGATGTTCGCAGATGTCGTGTTCTTCGTGCTCGCGCTTGCTGGTGTGACGACCGTTGTCGAGGAGTTTCCTGTCCTCCGTGGTGTGATGGTCACAGTCGGTGGGGGGCTGATGCTTTATTTCGCACTCGACGCCGCCCGGAGCACACAACAGGCGCTGACTGCGGTCGACGCACCCGGTGACGCACGGGGCTTTCAGAAGGCGTTGGTACTCGGACTCACCAACCCGTTTCAGATTCTGTTCTGGCTGACCGTCGGTGTTGCGCTGCTCGACCCGGGTCGAATCGACGTGCTGGCGTTCACTCCGTACGTCGGTGACGCACTCGCTGGCGCAGTGGTCGTCGAGACGGGGAGCGTCGCACTCGTCGCTGGCCTGTTCGGGGGAATCGTCTTCTGGATAGTCACCTTTCCCGCAACGCTCGTTGCGGCGGGTCGGCGTGTCGACGCACTCGCGCCGGTTGTCGCTGGCGCAAGCGCGCTCATTCTCGCTGGATTCGGCGTACTCTTTCTGTGGAACGGTCTCGCGACGCTGCTCTGAGAAGGAGTATCGGAGTTGTTCAGAGTCCGTCGATTCACCGGTGATGCGGAGTGCTCTCCATCCCGACAATCTCGTCTTCGAGCCACTCTTTGAACCACCGGACGCGCTTCAATCGGCGGTCAGCGAGGTCTTTCGCGGTCTGACTTCGCACTCGCTTTCGGGCCTCCTCGCCGCGTTCGAGGACGCGACCGACCATCTCGGCAGTGTCCATGTGAGTGCGCGACTCATAGCCCATGCGCAACAGCAACAGTGTCGCACCGTTCACTCCGATTTTGTCGAGGATGTCCGCCTCGATGAGACAGCGTGTCTCCAGTGGCAGGTCGTTGAGGTTGCCCTGGTAGGAGTGGTCACGGACCGAGCGACAGACCTGCTCGACGAACGACGGCGGATAGTCTCCGCGCGTCGTCAGATACTCGCGTGCGATACGAGCGCCCACCTCGGCGTGGGCGTCCTGGTCGACTTCCAGTTTGGCGATGTCGTGAAACGCTGCGGCGACGCGCGTGATGTCCTCGTTGGCACCTTCGGCGCGCGCAATGTCTTCGGAGAGTGCGACCACGTTACGGATATGGTTGAACCGGTACTCTGCGGAGTGCCAGGGGTACCAGCGCATGCGCCCCCCTTCGTTTTCACCGCTGACGCTGGCAACGAGGTAGTCGTGCACGAACTGCTCCATCTCCGCAAACTCGGTGTCCGAAACGGGCGACTCGCGTATCTCAACACCCACAACACCACCTCGGCCGGATAAAACGTTCCTGATCCATCTTATCCGTAAAATGGGTCGTTCTACTCTTTAGCGTTACGACACCAAAACGTCACGCTGGAGTTGTCTTGAGACTCAGACCTACCTGAACTGCTAGTGAGAGTGCAGATTTCTGGCTGTTCGTGCACGGGAAATTTATCACACCGGCCGACGAAAGGCCGCGTATGGAAATACGTAAAGCAGAGTCCCGGGACCGGCCAGCGCTCCGCGACGTCGCCCGTCGGTCGTTACAGGCGTCGTATCCGCTGGAGCCGAAAGCGATAACAGGTGCGCTCGAACAGTGGTACAGCGAAGAGAGTCTGAGCGAACTGCTCGACGACGAAGACCATGTCCTCCTCGTGGCCGACCTTGACGGCCAGGTCGTGGCGTTCTCTGATGCTCGCCGAACCGGCGAGAACACGGGTGAACTCTACTGGTTCCACGTCGACCCGGACTACCGCTCGGAGAACTACGGCAAAGAGCTGTTCGACGCAACGCGCGAGCACCTCGAATCACATGGTGTGAACGCCGTCAGAGGGCGCGTCCTCGCAGTCAACGAGGGCGGCAACGCCTTCTACAGACGCCAGGGACTGACGAAAGTCGGCGAGGAGACGGTCGATATCGACGGCACCCCCTACGTTCGTAACATCTACACGGAACTCGAGAAAGCACGCATCGAGGAGATTCAATCCGACGACGGACCGGTGTACGCCGACCACCACAACACAGAGCGTGGCTCACTCGCACCGTTCTCGGTCGTCTACACCACCGAGGAGAGCGACGAACTCTACGGCTACTGGTGTCGCAACTGTAACACGCTCGCCAACGCGATGGACGCGATGGGACGAATCCAGTGTGACAACTGTGGCAACACCCGGAAGGCGACACGGTGGGACGCCGCCTACCTGTGAACCACCTCGCTCTCGCTGGGACGGACGAGTGGCACCTGCCCCAGCACGCTCACGTCATCGTCTACGACACCGGTGACGGGGACGAACTGCTCACCATCTACGGCTGTGGGGCGGCACAGAAACCCCCGTCTGCACAGCTCATCGGCAATCTCGTCAGGGTGAGCGCTGACCACGAACTCCTGCACCAGCCCACGGGCTACATCGTGAAACTCCGCGAGCGGGCCACGCTCGAACGACAGGCAGACAGACACTGGGTCATCCGAGCATCCTAGCGATACGACTTTTGACCAGTGCACCAAAGCGGGTGTATGGACCTGACACAGCGGCCACGGCGGCTCCGAACCGACGGCATCCGACCGCTCGTGCGCGAGACCGACCTGACGCCGCGTGACCTCGTCGCCCCCGTGTTCGTCGACGCAACAACCGACGAGCGACA
>PUMG01000145.1 GCA_003551265.1 Halovenus sp. | reverse complement strand
CGAACACTCCCACGACGAGCACGAGTGCCAACCCGAGACAGAGCAACCGAATCGACTGGTCGATACCTGATTGCAGGGTTGCTGTCTCGGTGGCTTCGTGACCTTCCTGAGTCTGTTTCGAACCCCCACCGTCCACGCCTGTTCCTCTCTTACCAGCACCGCTCGTGTATCGGGTAAGAACGGGCGAGACTGCGAGCATCGCCGTCACCGGGACGCCGATGAGACCGGCGAGTGCGGCGAGCACGAGCGCTTTACCCCCGGCTTCGAGCCAGGCAACGTCGTCGTCGGTTCCGCTCTCGTGAGTCGCAACGACCGTGTCGCGGTCGAGCTGCTCGTCACCGACGCTGAAGAAGAACGTTCCGCTCGTGGTGTGTCCGTCGTCAGCGAGGACTTCCCACTCGACGAGGTACATTCCGTCGCCAGCGTCTTCGAGCGGGGCTGTGACGAGCTGTGAGTTGTACGGGTCTATCTCTGCCTCGCCGCTTACGTCCTCGTCGTCCGGACCGATGACGGTGACGTCCGCTATCTGGATACCGTCACCGCTGTAGGTGAGAGTAAGCTCTGCTGGTAGCTCGTCGAGTTGCTCGCCGTTATCGGGATTTGACTCTGTAAGGTGGGCGTGGGCGCTGACCGCTGGAACGAGTGTCGCCAGTGCAACAGCTACCACGACAGCCACGACCGCGACTCTGCGCACCTGGCTTCTGTTCATCACTCTTGATTATCTGGATTATCGTCCATCATCATAGACGTCTCGCCCCACGTCGTGGCGAGAACCTCTGTCCGTGTCGGTATCCCCTACGAGAGGCGTGAGAATCATCCCAGTCCGTATGAGTGGGTGTCGCCTCGTAACCGTATGGTTCATACCTCATAACAGGGGCTGTCTCATATTTCGTGTTCTGGTACAGTATTCGAAACAGCAGCGTCGGCGAGCACAACAGAAACTGAACTGTTGTTCGAGGGACGAAGTGATACGCTCTCTCGTTAGTTCTGCTGGAGAGACGTGTCGAGAGACGATGGTTTACTGCGGTAGACAGCGTAGAGAACGAGCGCGGCAATCAGGAAGTCGAGGCTGTGTTCGACGAGGTGGTGGATAGTCATCGGAACATGGCCGTACACTGTTGCGAAGCCGACGATCGACCGGAAGAACAGCGCGCCGACAGCGAGCGTGATGAGCGCGTAGCGCAACTCACGGCGCTGCAGAAATGCGAGGATGCTCCCGAGGAACAGGATTCCGGTTCCGATTCCGGCCAGCACGATAACGCCGAGCAAGCTCACCGACGGCTCTATCCCGTGTGACTGTAACGGCACTGCCCACAGGCTGTGTTTCATTGGAGAGAGGATACACTAGCCGGTGTAATGAGACTGGCGGCCGAACGTACTGGCGGCTGGGTTCGCCCCACACAAAAGCAGGCACCCTTTATATCGCGGCTCTCCTACCCACCAGGTACAGTGACCGACCGTGTCTGAGACCCGAACCCAGATTCGAGAGTGCGTCCAGACGAATCCGGGCATCCACTTCAACGAGATTTCGAGGACGCTCGATATTGCGACCGGCCAGACGCAGTATCATCTCCGAAGACTTCACCGGACGGGTGTGCTGGTGAGCGAGGACCTCTGTGGTCGAACCCACTACTACCCGCCCACGTACGGGGAACACGAACGGCGCGTCATCGCGTTGCTCCGGCGCGAAACCACCCGTGAGATTGTCCTCAAGCTCCTCGAATCGGGTGAGACCGCTCCAGGAGAGCTGGCTGACCGCCTCGACCTCGCACGAAGCACCGTCGAGTGGCACCTCTCGAACCTCATCGAGTATGACGTGGTACACAAACGAACCGCTTCTGGGAGAGTCGTCGCCGAACTCCGCGAACCAGAGGTCGTGTACCGACTGCTCAGAGAGATCGAACCACGGCTGTCCGACCGCCTCGCCGACCGCTTCGCTCGACTGGCAGACTTACTCCTCGAGTGACGGGCGACAATCCCTGACTGTGGGTTTTCGGACGACAGTCTATTCACACAGCGAGAGAAAGTTCTCGAACACTTCCTCACCTTCTTCGGTGTGTGCGACCTCGGGGTGCCACTGGACGCCGAAGAGGGCACGGTCGGTGTTGCTCATGGACTCGACGCCACAGACGTCGCTTTTACCGGTTCGTTCGAACCCTTCAGGGACCGTTTTCACCTCGTCAGCGTGGCTCGCCCAGACGCGGGGTTCTGGTGAGAGCGACCCGACGAGCGGGTCCTCGCTGTCGGTGATTTCGACGGTCACGTCGGCGTAGCCGCCGTAGTCGCCGGGACCGACCTCGCCGCCGAGTTCGTCCGCGATGATTTGCATGCCGAGACAGATACCGAGAACGGGGATGTCGAGGTCGAGGTACTCGGGACAGTTGCCGATGCGGTCGATGTCTGGTCCACCGGAGAGAACCAGCCCGTCGGCGTCGATTTCTTCGGGCGGTGTGTCGTTGTCCACGAGGTCGACGTCGACACCCATATCACGGAGCGCACGCTGTTCCAGATGCGTGAACTGTCCGTGATTGTCGATGACGTCGATGCGTGTCATTGGAGTCAGGTAGTCGGCCGGGCGTTAAATGTTGCCCGTTCGCGGTCGGGATACCGGTAAACGTTCAAATATAGGGATTATCGTACCTGTACAGAGATTCTCGCTGCGACGGACAGCGAGAAATATATGATGACGTACGAGAATCCCTATAGTCACTGTTGTCAACGTCATTGTTATCAGCGTCGAACCCAATCGAGTAGACAGAAGACCTGTCGTCTGACCGGGGAAACATGGCCACAGAGGAACACCCAGAAGCTACAGGACGCAGGCGAGTTCGAATCGCCCTCGTCGTGTGCTGTGTGCTCGCGGCGGTGCTCGCCGCCTTGCTGGTCCCAACGCTCGCCTCCGACGACCTCGCAGGAACGCCGATAGACACGGTCCTGCCGGGCGAGCGCTTCGACGAGACCGGCAGCGGCGCGACCGGTTCGGGAAGCAGCTTCGGTGCGCTCGATCCCGGTGACCAGACTGGCGTTGGTGGTGACACCGGCTTCGACAACGAGACGTTCGGGAGCAACGACACCGAAGTCCACTTCGTGGTAGAAAGCTCCGAGCCATCGTACTGGCGCACCGGTTCGTACGACACCTACACCGGAACCGGCTGGGAACGCGACACCGACACGGACGCCTACGACCCACCGCTCAGTCCGGTCGGTCTGACTGACGGCTCTCTCGAATTCGAGGTAACGTTCGCAGAGCCCGCAACAGCGGTACCGACAGCCTGGCAGCCAGCGCAGCTGTCGGGTGTCGACAGCGATCTGATGGTCACCGAAGACGGCGCACTCCGGAGCGAGCGCCCACTCCAGCCCGGAACTACCGTCACAGGGGTGAGTCAGCTGCAAGAGAACGACATCGGCGTGCTCCGGTCTGCGAGCGAGAGCTATTCCGACGACGTGTTCGAACAGTACACACAGCTTCCCGACGACACGCCTGACCGGGTTGAGGAGTTCACAGCGGACCTCGTCGAGGACGACGATACTCCCTACGATGCGGCTGTGACCGTTCAGAACTGGCTCCGGAGCGAGAAGGACTACTCCCTGCAGGCCGACGAGCAGAGCGACTCCATTGCGGATACGTTCATCTTCGAGATGGACGAGGGGTACTGTGAGTACTTCGCCACTGCGATGACCGCAATGTTACGGAGCCAGGACATCCCGGCTCGCTACGCCGTGGGCTACACGACCGGCCAGCCCGTCGGTGACAGCACCTACGAGGTTCGTGGGATGAACGCCCACTCCTGGGTCGAGGTGTACTTCCCGGACGTGGGCTGGGTCCAGTTCGAGCCGACGCCGGGTGACAGCCGTCTGGAGATGGAGTCGGCAGTGCTAGATGAGGAACTCGACGAAGACCACGACGCACTGGAACCAGGCGGGCCTGGCGAGCAACTCCAGCCCGGTAACATTACCGGTCCTGACGACCCGGCAGACGAGGACGATGAGGAAGACAGCGACACTGATGAAGGATTCGACATCTCGTTGAACCAGACTGCAGTTCCCGGAACGACAGTCGAGATAACGGTGACAGAGGATGGTGAACCTGCCTCGTCGATGCTCGTCACGGTCAACGATGAGGACGTGGCGGTCACAGATAGTGATGGAACAGTCACATTCACAGTTCCCGACGCGGCCGAACTCGACATCGGAGTTACCGAGTGGGGACTGTGGGAAGACGACGTCGAGATTGTCGAGGAGTGGAACGGGACGCGGCTGGATGCCGTTTCGATTCCACCAGGTGGCCAGCACCACGCCGTCGGTTCGGATACCCAGTCCGAGGGTGCCGGCTCGACCGCACAACTGGGGAGTGGTGGGTCGACGGCGCAACTGGAGCGGGCTGGTTCAGCTGCGCAACTGGAGCGCAGTGCGTCGGCGACGCAACTCGACCGTGTTGGTTTTGCGACCCTCGACGACAACGGGGCCAACACGTCCTCGGAGTCGGTGGAACTGGAAGCGCCAGGGAGCGAGGAGAGAGCGAACACGACAGTGCCCGTCGAGAGGGAGGCAACGTTGACGACCAGCGGTGACGTCCTCCCTGGTGAGACAATCACGGTCACTGCGGTGGTTCAGGACGTCACCATCACAGACGCGGTCGTCACACTCGACGGCGAGCAGGTCGGAACGACCGACGAGAACGGACGAGCGAACGTCACGCTTCCCGAAGAAACGGGCAACGTCACGGTAGCAGTTGAGTGGGGGGCGGTGTTCGGTGAGCAGACACACACACTGCCGGCACTCGAACTCAGCGTCGAGACTGGCCTGCTGGAGCTCCCGCTCACGACAGCGACGGCGACAGTCAGCACCGGGGAACAGAACGTCTCGGGTGCGCCGGTCGTGGTGAACGGTGAGCAGGTCGCACGGACGGGTGCGGACGGGACGACCGAATTCCGTCTCCCGCTCTCGGAGACCGCAGCCGTCGAGACCAGCATGTACGGACTCTCAGCGCACGAGAGCGTGGAGGGGATCGTGCGAAACGCCGGAGTCGTGGCTGGCGGCGTCTTGTTGTTCGTCGCCGTTCCGGTGGGTCTCGTCTATCGCCGTGGCCACACACCCGGAACTCTTCTCGATGCGATTCGCTCCGGCATCTCCCGGATACCGGGTCCACAGCGTGCACTGGTGGTGATGGTGAGAGGCGGCGGACGTGCGCTGCGTACCGTCTCAAGGCGTCTCAGAACGACGCTCGTGTACGTTTTCGATACACTTCGCGGGACAGTCACCGCTGGCGAACTGCGGGTGTCGTTTCTCGCCTGGACGCATTCGAAACGTCGTGCCGTTCGGCGAGCGTTCGCGGGTGGTGTCGACGGACAGTCGCAGGCGACCGATGTCGAGACAGGAATCCGCCGCGCGTGGGCACAGTTTCTCTCACACGTCAGTGTGAACAACCCGGAGCGACACACGCCAGCCGAACTCGCATCCCACGCAATCGACGTCGACAACCTGCCTGCGGACGCTGTCGAGACGGTTGTCGCCGCGTTCAGAGAGGTCGAATACGGCGCTCGACCAGAACACGAACGCCTCGCTCGCGTCGAACGAGCCCTGGAACACATCAGCACACAACTGGACAACGAGCACGAGACAGACGGGGAGGGAGCGTAGATGCGCCGCAGACGCGCAGTTTTCGTCACGGTGGGGACGCTCGCAACGTCTTTTGGGATACTCCTGCTGTTCGGCCCGGAGACGCTGTTGGGGGGCGGTCCTCTGGGATCGGTCGTGAGTGCTGCCGAGACGACCGACCCGGCGACGCTCGCACTCGCCGCGGGCGGGTTCGCACTGTTTGCCCTGCTCGTTACCGCCCGGTCACACCAGCCAGCATCCGAGGATGAGGGGGTCGAAAGCGGCGGTCCTGTGTTCGGACGAGCGGACACCGCACAGAATCTCGATGTCGACCGGGACACGACGACTGCGGCGGCGCTCGAAGCCGACATCGAGAACGCGGCCGAAGCTGGCGGTGACGTTCTCGACGACGTCCGGGAGTTGCTACGCACGACGGCGACGAGCGCGTGCGCCGAGCGTGCATCACTCTCCGAACCCGAGGCGGCGGTGCTGGTCGAGCGCGGAGAGTGGACCACTGACCCAGTCGCTGCAGCGTTTCTGGCAGAAGAGGAAGGCCCGTCGCCGTCGCTGTGGATGCGGCTGCGGCTGTGGCTCGTCCCAGAGCAAGAGCGGATGCGTCGAATCGAACGGACGGTAGCCGAAATCGAACGGGTGGCAACACACTGATGAGTCGTCAGTATATCCCTCGCTGGAACGTTGCACTCGTGGGGACGCTCGCGCTCGTCACGCTCGGACTGCTGTATGCGAACGTGACGCTCCTTGCTGGAACGGTCATTCCACTCGCGTACGTTCTCTACGGCACGCTCTCTCGCCTCCCCGAAGACCCAGCACTCCACGTCGAACGGAACATCGAGCCAGCGACACCCGGTGTTGGCGAGGAGGTGACGGTAACGCTCACCATCGAGAACGATGGCGAGAGCGTGTTGTCGGATGTCCGCCTCATCGACGGCGTTCCACAGGAACTGTCCGTCGAGACCAGGGCACCGGGTCTGTGTGTTTCGCTTTCGCCGGGCGAGACACAGATAGCGAGGTACACTGTCGTCGCGAGACGGGGGACGTATCCGTTCGACCGTCCCACGGTCCGTCTCCGCTCGCTCGCTGGCGTCGACGTGCTGACCGACACACTCGACGTGAGCGGTGACGAGCTGTTGACGTGCGTCTCGGCAGTCGAGACGGGTCCCCGACAGACGCAGACGACACAACACGCTGGCGCAGTCACAACGGACCGGAGTGGAAGCGGACTGGAGTTTCACTCCACCCGCGAATACACACAGGGCGACCCCGTCAGTAGCATCGACTGGCACCACGTCGCCAAGACAGGCGAGTTCATCACCGTCCAGTACCGCGAGGAGAACAACAGCGAGGCCGTGGTGTTGCTCGATGCTCGGCCAGTCAACCGTGTCACACCCCGCACGGGACAGCCAACTGCCGTCGACCGCTGCGTGCACGCAGGTGAGCGACTGTACGACGTGATGCGAAACTCGGGCACCCAGACCAGCGTCGGTGCGGTCGGTCTCGACGGCGAGGCAGACGATGACGAGCGCTTCGAGCGTGTGCTGGGTTCTGGTGGTCTCGTGTGGATGGGTCCAGGGCAACGCGCTGCTCGCCAGTTAGCGGTGTTCGAAGCCGTTGCACGGGCACCGCCACGGCCGGAGCATCAGCCACTCTGTAAACCGCCAAAAGTAAGTGACGGCCCGAGTCAGCCGAGAGTCGGCGACGGCCCAAGTCAGTCAAGAGGCGCTGACGATTCGAGCCAGCCGAGAGTCGATGGCGACACTTCTCACACTGGCGTCGAGAGCGTGGGAGATGGGGGTTCTCGTACGAATTCCGATGACACTGGTCGGGTCACAGAGGCGCGGACGGACGGTGGGGACCAGCTGGAGCAGGTGTTCGCGCGGTTGCCGCCCCGGGCACAGGTGTTCCTGTGTTCGCCGTTGCTCGACCACTGGCCCGTCGAGTTCGGGCGTGCGCTCGCCGCCAGCGAGCACGACCTGGTCGTCGTCAGCCCGGACCCTGTTGGTGCGGACACGCCGGGCCAGCGACTCACCGGCGTTCACCGACAGCTCCGACTCCGGGAACTGGAGCGAACTGGTGCGACGACCGCCGACTGGCCGCTGGGTGAGCCGTTCGAAACGACACTCCGGAAAAACGTCCCCACACGCTTCACACACCGATGAGAGACTCCAGCTACTTCGCTCAGGCCGGACACTCTCCCCCGACGAGCGCAGCGATTGCGTTCGGGACAACCGCAGCAGTCGTGGCTGTGCTGGTCTGGTACGTCGACGATGTCGTGACAGCCGTTGCCCTCGGCGTGGTCGGCGCACTCGCGTTCACGCTGAGCTGTCACCTCCTCGCATCCGGCCGGTTCGAGACGGTCGCCCGGCCCATCGTGAGCCTCCTCACGTTGCCCGTGGCGCTTGGACTGTTCGGGAGCAGTGCGCTGGTCGCGCTCACGCTCGCTGCGTCGCTGTTTCCCGTCGAAGACGGCTCGCTCGTCTCAACGACGACGCTGTTCATCGCCGGTCACGTCGGCGTCGTTCTCGGGAGCGTGGTCGCCGTGTTCGGAGTCACACTCGGCGTCCGGAACGTGGTCAGTGAGACGACCCTCGACCGGTACGCTGTGACGACACTCCTGACCGGAATCGTTCCCGGTCTCACCTGTCTCGCGCTGGTGGGTCACGTCCTCGTCGTCGGTGACGAAGAAGCTCCCATCACCGGGGTGCTGGGACAGCTGTGGGGCTGGTTGACGGCTGGCGACCCGCTTGGCTTCGGGCTGGCTGGCTTCCTGTTCGTCGCCGCGCTTGCGCTTACCGGGGCGCTCGTGGCACTTATCGTCCTGCCGGTGACCGAGATTCTCGAAGAGACCACATTCGGTCAGCAAATCGCGCCCCTCGTCCCGACAGTCGGCTCGGTGCTGACTGTGGGTGCGGTCGCTGCAATCATCCTCCACGTCTTCGCGTTTGGATTCGAGTTTACGCTCTCGGACGCCGAACGCGCGGAACTGCTCGGCTCGACGCTGTACGGCGTTCTCGACGCTATTGCGACTGCGTCCGCGCTCCGAATCGTGTTACTCTCCGTCGCCGCGATTGGACTGTCTGCAGCCACGCTTGGTGTCAGTATTCGATGGCTGGCTCGACAGTCACACGAAGGAGTTGTCGCCACTGCTGGTCCGCTGGTCGGTGGTGTACTCATCACGCTGGTCGCGTTTCTCGCTGCGGAGACGGTCTACACTGCGCTGGTAGAGACCGTCATCCAGTCGTTCCCGACGGAGACTGCCGCTGAGTTCGACCAACTGGCAACGGAGGCGGCACGGGTCTACGGTGAGGAGTTGTTCACGACGATGCTCGCGCTCGTGCTCGTGGTCGCCACGCTCTGCTTCGTCGCCCTGGTCCGCCTCGCACTCGTCGTTGGCTACGTCTCCGAACAGGCACCTGGTTACTCACTCGCCAGCACTGGCGTGTTTCTCGGGACCGTCGCCGCAGCCACCATCGGCGCGCCAGTGTGGCTGATTTTCGGAGGGATACTCTGTAGCCTGTTGGTCTGGGACGTCGGTCACTTCGGCACGACGCTTGGCCGTGAGATGGGTCACAGAACCAGCACCCGGGGTGTCGAAGTCGTTCACGCCGGTGCCACGATACTCGTCGGTCTCATCGGGGGGCTTGGTGGGATAGTGTTGCTCTCACGTGTCGAAGCGGTGTTTACCACGCCGTCACCAACGATGTCCCTCGCGCTGTTCGCCGTGGCAATCGGTCTGATCTCATTTCTCGCTGCCCTCCGATGAGTATCTGCCTCAAAACAGGTGAGTATCTGCCTCAAAACAGGTGAGTCTCACAGAGTGCCCGGTCTGACGGCTGGCACGTCGACACTCTCGAGGACGTCACTCAAAACATCAGCACGCGTGACGTTTCGCACGTCGGCTTCCGGCGTCAGCACGAGGCGGTGTGTGAACACCGGTTCGACCATCAGTTTCACGTCCTCGGGGACGACGAACTCCCGGCCGGAAAGCACTGCCCGCGCTCGTGAGGCCTCGAACAGTCGCTGCGTTCCACGAGGTGAGACACCCACGTCGACACGGTCGTCCTGTCGCGTTCGCCGGGCGAGTTCGACCATGTAGTCGCGGAGGCGGGGGTCGACTGACACCTGTTCGGGAACCTGCTGGAGTTCGGGCACCCGGTCGCCGTCGAGGACCTGTCCCACAGAGGGAGTCTGGGCGGTCCGGTCGCCACGGCGGTCGAGCAACAGTCGTTCTCCTTCGGCGTGTGGATACCCGATGGAGGTCTTCACCATGAAGCGGTCGCGCTGTGCCTCGGGCAACCCGAACGTTCCCTCCTGTTCGACGGGGTTCTGGGTCGCGAGCACGAAAAACGGCCGCGGCAGGTCGTGGGTCTGGCCGTCGACGGTGACCTGTTTCTCGCCCATTGCTTCGAGGAGCGCTGCCTGCGTCTTCGGCGGTGCACGGTTGATTTCGTCTGCGAGGACGACGTTTGCAAACACCGGTCCTGGCGAGAACTCGAACTCGCCGGCGGATTCGCGGTAGATGTTCGACCCGGTGATGTCTGCGGGTAACAGGTCGGGAGTGAACTGGATTCGCTGGAACGACAGCCCCAGAACCTGCGCGAAACTCCGTGCTGTGAGCGTCTTTCCAGTCCCCGGCACGTCTTCGAGGAGGACGTGGCCACGGGCCAGAATGCCGGTCAACGTGGTTTCGAGAAACTCCCGGTCGGCGATGACCGCCTCGCCGATGCCGTCGAGAATCCGTCCGGAGAGTTCCCCGGCTACCTCCGTGTCCATACAACGGTTCACTTCGGTCTGCGGTTAACTGTTGTGCCTCGGTTTCAGACTCTCTCTGCCCGGAGTGTTAGTAAAATTCTACAAAAATTCTTATAACCGTTCACTCCGTACCTGTGGTCAGTGTTTACGAGAGCGTGTCGGAGGCAGTCGGTAGCGTGTGCCCGAGGTGTGAGTAAATGACGCTGGCAGAGCGGTTCATATCGGCTGTTACCGAGCGGAGCGCACTCGTCGTCGTCGTGATGTTGCTGTTGAGCGTCGGGATGGGCGCAGGGATGGCGTTTCTGGAGGACGAGCCGGGACTCGACCAGTTCGAATTCGACTCCGAGGAGGGTGATGCACTCGATTATATCGGTGAGAACTTCGAGGTCGAAGACGACGAGACGACGACAGTCCAGATAGTGCTCCACGACGAGGGAGGCAACGTCCTGACACGGGAGTCGTTGCTCTCGACGCTCGAACTGCAGGCAGACATCCGCGATGACAGCGAGATCAATTCGACGCTCGCTGACGAACCGTTCGGCGACGTCGGCTCTATCGTGGCGACGGCGGTGATTCAGCAGGAGCGAGCCGACGACCTCGACGAACGAGCGGACGAACTGGAAGCGGAGAACGAGACGCTGTCGACCGACGCCGACGCACTCGAAGCGGAATCGAACCGCCTCGAAGCGCGGGGAGAGGAGCTGAACGAGACGGCGGAGTTGCTCGGGGAGGCACTCGAAACGCTGCGTGATGACCCCAACGCGAGCGTGCAAGCGGAGTACGACAGGGTTGAGCGTGAGGCACCTATCGAACTGGACGAGAGCCATCGTCAGGCGTTCGAAGCAGCGGCAGCGGATCTCCGTGACGCACTCGAAGACGTCGAAGCCGAGCTGGCGAGTGCGTACGAGGATGGGACGCTCGGAGTGCTGGAGCCGGAAACAGCGGCGCTCGAACAGCGGAGCGACGACGTGAACGAGACGGCAGGGCTGCTCGAATCTGCGCTCGACGATGTGAGAACGGGAACGGCAACACCGGAAGCCGCCTTCGACGGAGCAGCTGACGCCGCCCCGGTGACGCTGAACGAGACACACCGCGAGACGTTCGACCAGGCCGTCGAGATGCTGGAGCGCGCCACGACCGAAGAGGAGGTTCGCGAGGCCTACGAGACCGGGACACAGGGCGTCCTCTCTGCAGAGCTGGCCGCGCTCGAAACCCGCGAGGAGGAGATAACCGAGACGGCAGAGCGCCTGGAGGCGGCAC
The DNA here is from genome assembly GCA_003551265.1 of Halovenus sp. Lineage (GTDB taxonomy): Archaea > Halobacteriota > Halobacteria > Halobacteriales > Haloarculaceae > Halovenus. Next base: position 946 of record PUMG01000145.1, on the reverse strand, counting down.
TGGACGAGATACGTGACGACCCGGATGCTGATGCCGAGTCAGCCTTCGACGACGCCGAGGCGGACGCTCCGCTGGACTTCGACGAGGACCAGCGCACTCAGTTCCTCGACGCAGCCGACCGGGTGGCCGAGGCGGTCACTGACGACGCTATCGAAGAAGCGTTCGAAGCCGGGACTGTGGGCGTTCTCGAAGACGAGTTCGACGAACTCGAAGCCGATGTTGACGAACTCGAAGAACAGGGCGATGAACTCGAAGAGCGCGGTGACGAACTCGAAGAGCGCGGTGACGAACTCGAAGAGCAGGCAGACGAACTCGAAACGCTGGACCCGACGCTCGACGAGCAGCGGGAGGCGCTCGAAAACGCGTCGGATGCGCAGATAGACGACGCACTCGATGCGGTGCTCGGCGACGACGCACAGCGCCAGGTGCTCGCGTTCGTCCCGACGGATTTCGAGCGAGGGTCGAAGACGACTGATGCCCGACAGCTGTTCGTCACGCAGACGTCGGACCAGGAGATAGTCGAGGGTGAAGCGCCTGCTGATATCGTCGATACACAGCTGGCGATTGCAGACCTGGTCGAGGACCGATTCGACGACGACGCGTTCGTCTTCGGTGCCGGAATCATCAGCGACGAAATCGACCGTTCGTTAGCCGACTCGATGGCAATCGTCCTGCCACTCGCGCTGTTGTTCGTCGTGGTCGTCCTGTCGATTGCGTACCGCGACCCGCTCGACATCATCCTCGGCGTGTTCGGTATCGGGCTCGTTCTCGTGTGGACGTTCGGGTTCATGGGATGGAGCGGCATCGCGTTCAACCAGATCATGATTGCGGTTCCGGTGTTACTGGTGGGGCTGTCTATCGACTACGCGATTCACGTTTTCATGCGCCACCGCGAACAGCGCGAGAACGGTCACAAAGAGACTAGACGGGCAATGGGAATCGTGCT
>PUMG01000258.1 GCA_003551265.1 Halovenus sp. | reverse complement strand
CTCAGATTCGTATTCTCGTTCTGCGGGAGCAGTGTGTTCCAGTCCCAGTTACAGTCACTCGTCGGCAGTTGTTTTGTTGTTCAGACGCACTCGAATCTTGTCGAGTCGGTTGTTGAAGCTCACCTGTGTACTCGATCCGTCTGGCGATTATCAATCGTGGAGTTGCTTGAGCCGGTTGTCAACCCAATCAAGCGGCCCACTGACACGGTCTTCGCTGGTCACGCATGCACACCGTCGTCTGCATATGCGCGGTCGATGGCCTGTCTGAACAGCCGAATATCGCGACGAACAGTACGCCACTCGCTCAAGCCCTCCCAGCGGTCATGAATTGCTTCGTGGTCATTGAGTGGGAGGTCAGCCGAAGAGACGGCATCGGGCTCAGGAACACCGTATTTCTCCTGGAAGGTCTTGTCCGCTTCGATGAGGGTGTTGAGTCGGTCCTGGAGTTCGTCGAGACCATGTTCCCGTGTAAGGGACTCAATACGTTTCCATCGGAGATACGACTCATTACGCTGGTAACGTGCTGGTCGGCCGTCCCGACGTTGTGCAATGCCCATTTCTGCCAGTTGTTCGAGCGCGTTGCGTGCCGCTGTTTCCGAGCAGTCAGCACGCTCGGCAAACTCCTGTGCGGGCAGGAATGACTGTGTCCCCACAAGAAGGTCGTAAACACGCTGAAACGTCGTCCGGTCCTTCTGCCACCGGTCTCCCGCACTCGTATTGCTCATACTGGTTGTTTGTCCGTCAAAATCATATATATTTCTCTTAGAGTATATATCTGTTCTGTGGGCGGGTTTGAACCCAACAGCTCCCGAAAGAAATCCAACTTCGTGGTATCCGAACTACTATCGACGTAGACCTGAAATACCACGTGCAGCCCATATTTTCTGGCCACATCCTCACTAATAAGTCCTGAAGCGGTGTATGAGGGCATAGAATCGGGACTATATGTTCCCAGTCAGCTCAGTCACCGGTTTTGATTTATCCACCGACAGAATGAGTCGAAGTCGTTGGCACCGGCCTGGTCAGCGATATTTCGCAGTGTTCCAGTGTCGATGCGATCATGCCGTGGGACGCTCACGGTACGTCTCTCAGTATCTTTGTGATCCTCAGGCGGATGCCACTTGAGAATCATGTGGCTGCCATTGGTACGCACCCACTCAAAGCCGCCGACGTTGATGAGAACCTTCACTACGTCGTCGCCAGAAAAGTCGCGTGAAACCATCCCTTATTATTTGAGAACGTCTGGAAGTTCCCCCGAACTGTTCTTGTCAGGGTCGATACCTACTTCTCGAAGTTCCTCCTCGGTGGGTGGCCCGCCCGCGCCGTGATAACCGGCCACCGCTTCATCAAGGTTTTCCAGCGCCTCTTGACGGGTTGTTCCCTGAGACGCCACGCCAGTTTCTTCGTCGCGTGCCACCCATAGCTCTCTGCTCTCCCCGAGCGTCAGCGTGATTTTCTCCGGCGGCGTGTGGTCGCCGTCACTGCTTTTCCCGGCGTCTGTGCTCATAAGTTGCAAAACGTGAGTTCAATAGATAAGTCCTTTGACGAGATATCCCAGTCTATCCATGGAAACAACAGTGATGCTGCTGCGGTGACTTGAGTTGCTTCCATCGTGCCGACCATATCGAGACAACAGAGGCAATCAAGTCGGCTCTGTGCCCATTTCAGACACTACTGTGAAATCGTGGACTGTCTTCTTTGGAGTTCAGTCTATCAATCCAAGAGAAACACGTATTGCTTTCTCAATCTCTTCGAGCTGTGAGGCAGTCACAAAGCCGTAGTTGTTCGTTATGCGTTCGTTGATATCGACAGTTCGTATTTGGTCAAGTTGCACATGAGAGTCCGTTTCCAGCTCATCCATTGTCCCGGGAAGATTGACGTGAAACGGATAGTTCGTATGACCCTTAGAAATAGGCGCAATAATCGTTGTGGGAGAGTATTTATTTCCAGTATCATTTTGGATGACAACCGAGCGTCGTGACTTATAAATCTCGCTTCCGCGAGTATCGTCATCACGCCTCCCACCTAAATCAACCCTGACGATGTCTCCTCTCCTGATTCTCATTCTCTGTCACGGGGTGGTTCTCCAAGATGCTTGTTTGCCCCGTTCGAGATGTGGCTCCATTCTTCATTGACTTCTGCGGCGTGGTCAGCATTCTCCTGATAGGCGCGTGCGAGTTCCGAGTCAGATGGGTCCATTGCTTCATCGATTGCTTCCTGAACGAGCTGGGAGAGATTCACTTGTTTATTTTCGACCCACTCCGACTGGTCCTCTCGTATCGTGATGTTCTTTCGGTCCATGCGAGTGTGTATTGGGTGTGTATTGGTAAATGTGTCGGTGACTTCCTCCCACGAGTAAACTCGTGAGCTTCCCCTCCGCTAGCGCGTGATTCAGTCGCCTGAAACACCGGGGGCAACGTTCCCAGCCTCGCGACTAGTACTCCGGTTCGTGGGTTCCTCGTTGGTCGAATGACCAGCCTGTTTTACCGTCCACGCATGGTCGTCCCACTCAAGGCATGGTATCGCACTCTCAAATCCATCCGCCTTCGTGTTCTCTCCAGCGGCCACAGGTCGAGCCATCGACCCACTTCTCTCTATTTCTATCTCACTATCCTCCGGCACACACTTGCCCAAGAAATTCACTGACCCCGCAATATCCGAGTGTCCTTCAAACCCGCACGAATGGCAGTGCAGCAAATCCCCACCACGATGTACCTCGTCACTCTCACACACTGGACACG
>PUMG01000301.1 GCA_003551265.1 Halovenus sp. | reverse complement strand
TCTTCGTCTTCTTCGAGCAGCCACGATTCCTCGAAGACACGGTCGAGTTCTTCGCCGAGTGCACCCTCGAAGAAGACCCGTTCGAGTTCGCCCGCAAGCTGACGGTACGCGTCTGCAACATCACTCTCGGGGTCGTTGGTGACGCGCGGTTCGTTTTCTGCTCCCTCGCGGTCGAACGGGATGAATCCCAGCACTGGAACGTCGAAACGGTCGGCAACTGCGTCCACGTCCGTGTTGGGTGTTACCTGTGTCACGAGCGTCCCGATGATGTATCCCTCGACGCGCTCTGCAAGCTGAGCGGTCTTGTTCGTATCGTTGACAGCAACGCCGTCGGGCATCGTCACGAGCAGAATGCCGTCGGCCAGTCCGAGTGGGACGGTCGTCTCGTGGCTCAGTCCCGCACCGGTGTCGACGATGACGACGTCGAACGTCTTCTTGAGTGTGTTGATGACTTTGCGAAGTTTCGCTGGGTCGGCCTCGGCGAACGCTTCGAGGCTCTGTTCACCCGGAACGATGGTGCTTCCGTCCGGTGCTCTCGTCAGTGCAGCGCTCACTGTCGAGTTACCCGCCAGCACGTCGTGTATCGTCTTGTCGTGGTCTGCACCGAGCATCGCGGCAAGGTTCGCCATGCCGAGGTCCGCGTCCACGACGACTGTTTCGTACCCCTCCTCTTCGAGCGCTGCCCCGAGATTGATAGCTGTCGTTGTCTTTCCGACACCCCCTTTTCCCCCGGCAACTGTACATACGTATCCCGCCATCCTTTGAATAATATATCTATAGTCCCCTACTATAAAACCACGCCTCGTATTCTACACCCGGACGTGATTTGGTCAAGCCACGCAGTCACAAACCCAGGTTCTCACAGCCTGTACGTCTTGATCTGGTGTGGTGACGTGTCACAGAGTCACCTCCGGGTGTATCGGCGTCACGACTGGAGGTCAACAGGTACTTACAGCCGACTCTCGAACGTCAGATAATGAGCGAGTCCGAGCAAGCGCAGACGGACAAACAAAAATACGAGTTCCAGAAGGTAATCGAAGAACTCAAAGATTACCGTGGGTCGGGGACCCAGCTCGTCACGATTTACGTGCCCCCGGACCGACAGGTGAGCGATGTCGTTGCACACGTCACACAGGAACACTCCGAAGCGAGCAACATCAAATCAAAAGACACCCGAACGAACGTACAGGACGCCCTGACGAGCATCAAAGACCGGATGAAGTACTACAAACAGCCACCGGAGAACGGGATGGTTCTGTTCTCGGGAGCGGTCAACAGCGGGGGCGGCCAGACGAAGATGGTGACGGAAGTGCTCGAGAACCCGCCGGAGCCGATCCAGTCGTTCCGCTATCACTGTGACTCACATTTCCTCACCGAGCCACTGGCCGAAATGCTCCTGGATAAGGGTCTGTTTGGGCTCATCGTGCTGGACCGCCGGGAGGCCAACGTCGGCTGGCTCAAGGGCAAGCGAATCGAGGCGGTCAAATCCGCCTCCTCGCTTGTCCCCGGCAAACAGCGCAAAGGTGGCCAGTCAGCACAGCGTTTCGCCCGACTGCGTCTCGAAGCCATCGACAAGTTCTACCAGGAGGTGGCCGAGATGGCCAACGAGCTGTTCGTCCCGAAACGCGGAGAGCTGAGTGGCGTGCTCGTCGGAGGACCCTCACCCACGAAAGACGAGTTCCTGGACGGCGAGTACCTCCACCACGAAATTCAGGCGCAGGTGCTCGGAAAGTTCGACGTCGCCTACACTGACGAGTCTGGCCTTCACGACCTGGTCGACGCCGCAGAGGACGTCCTCCTCGAACACGAGGTGTTGCAGGACAAGCAGGTGATGGAGGAGTTCTTCGAGGAGCTTCACGACGGCAAGCGCGCAACCTACGGGTTCGGGCCGACACGCGAGAACCTCATCATGGGGTCGGTCGACCAACTCCTCATCAGCGAGGACCTCAGAAAGGACGTGCTGGTCTACGAAACCGGTGGCCGGGAGTACGCCGAGTTCGTCGACAGCAGTGCACAGCCAGAAGAAATCGAGTGTCAGGACACCGGAGAGACAGTCACCGAGTGGGAGCGCGAGGACGCTATCGACCACCTGATAGACATCGCCGAACAGCGTGGCACTGAAACGGTGTTCATCTCGACGGACTTCGAGAAGGGCGAACAGCTGCTGACGGCGTTCGGCGGCGTCGCCGGAATTTTGCGCTACTCGACAGGTGTCTGATCCTCAGTTAATATAGCTGTTCGAGCTGTCGCCGTCGACCTGCCAGGTCGATATCGCTCTGAATGTTCGGATCACGGTCGAGCCTGTCGAGTACGAGCAACGGATCGGTTCCGGTTCGCTCGACCGCTTCGAGCAGCGTGGTAATCTCCGAGCGATACAGCGCCAGGTTCGAGAGCAAGCCTACGAGAAGCGCCATCGGAACCGCGGCATCCGCGTTCGACGGAAAACTCTCACCCAGCCGTTCAAAATCGGGGTTTTTCGATGGAGGAGACGAAACTGGTTCGAGCGAGAGACAGCGTGGGCACAGCCCAACAGCAGCTGTGCTGTCAGTTCCGCCTGGAAGACACTCCTCATAGGTCTTGGGAACGCTGAACGTGACAATCTCCACATCACAGTCCGGACAGTGCATATGTTCGCTTGCGTCCCGTCTGTGAAAATTGGACCGGTGTCTCGACACTGACCGCAAAGAGCTGTGAGCCATCGGCTCAGGGTCTGAAATGCTCGAAAATGACGTTTTCGGCGAACGGCTCGAC
>PUMG01000354.1 GCA_003551265.1 Halovenus sp. | reverse complement strand
TTTCTTAGATCCGACCGGACGGTACTTTCTCAGCGGGCAATTAAGCGATTGATTTTGCCAGATGCCACTATCTTCAGTCTCGAGCCATATTCGCCACAACCGCAAGACAGGAAGCCATCAACAATCTTCTTCTGAAGAGCGTCTCTGGGTAGTATTAAACGCTGAGAGTCGCAGTTAACACCGACCCAATCCTAGACGACTCTGAGACGCGACCAAGATTCTGCCTCAAACAATCTCGATCGTACTCGCTGGATGCTCAATTCGGCCATCACTCACAGACCACGAACCCTCTGGTCTGCGTTACGACACGGTCCGGTCGCAATTGACGGCCAGCACGTTTCTGTCGGTACCGTTTTGTACCATCACAATGAGAACTACTATCACTGGATCATCGAGCAACTTCTGAAACTTCGGGCAATCGAGCACTACGAGAACCAGACTGGCGATGAAGTCACACTGATTGTTGACTCCGATGCTCCGACGTTTGTCTTCGAGTTCCTCGATATCTGTGGCTATGACGAGAGCGACCTATTGCTGTGGGATGGCGAACCGCTCCGAGTCGAACGCCTCATCCTTCCTTCTCACCCCGAACCAACACCCGGAACACTGTCGTGGCTCGAAGACCGTGTGACAACTGCTGTGAGTTGCCCTCGGTCAGACAGTGATTGGCTCTACATCTCTCGACAACAAGCTAAAAGAGGGAGACGCATACAGAACTACTCAGAAATCAAGGAGCTGTTTGAACAGTATAACATCCGTCCGCTCTCTCCCGAGAAACTCACTCTAAAAGAGGAAATCTGTGCGGTTCGAAATGCAACTGGTATAATCGGACCACACGGTGCAGGACTGACATCAATCATATTCGGCGATCAACTTGATGTCGTCGAGATATTCAATCGAGTCATCAAAGCACCGTATTACACCCTCTCATACCTCAAAGGGCACAACTATCAGGCCCTGTCCGGAGAACCTGTTGGAGACGCCCGACGAGAGTTGAACAAAAATATGATCGTCGATACCCAACAGTTGGAGCAGATACTCCAGCATACCCTGGATAGATGAATCGAGAGTATGATAATATATATGCATAAGACGAAATCACAGTCTCGTCTATCAAAAAGACTCCTCAACAGTCAAACGACCGAACTGACGTCCGCGACGTACGACCTCCGAACACCTTCGTGTGCGGAGTCGATAGAAACGAAGTTCCCATCTGGACTCCAGCGTGGGTGATGGTCACATCTTGTGGGACCATCGAATCCGAACGGCGCGAGAAACTCCCCAAGCGGGACGGCGCGCTCGCTGTCGAGATGGTACAGCGTCAGCGACCGCTTTCGCAACCGGTTCGGATAGCTGTCAGTGACTACCCACTCTCCGTTCGGTGACACCGACGGGTGACCATCGCCGTAGCCGTCGAGGGGGTCGACGTACTCCAGTTCCCCACTGTCCACGTCGACAACGTGATACCCGCTTCCGAAAGCATCCGAGCCGCCCCACATGAAGATTCGCTCGGTATCGAGCCACGAGAAGTGTGAGACGTCGCGGTTTTCGAGCAGCAATTTCCGACTGCCGTCACGGTCGGCAACGAACAGTCGGGTGCGGCGTTTCTCCCCATCCATCCATCGGTGTAAAAAGACAAAGCGCTCTCCATCGGGCGCGTACAGCACGTGGTGAATGTAGTGAGCACTGTGTGGGGCGTCTCCCCCGGCAGCCTCGCGGAGTTCCGAGAGTGGGACAATCAACTCCGACTTCCAGTCGAATTCGACTCGAAAGATGCCGTCTGAGTCTGGTACTGGAAGCGGTGACCCGTCGTCTGTCCCGTAGCCATACCCGGGGCTGTTTCGGTCCAGCCGCCGGTAGTTCACCGAGAGGAACTCTCCACCTGTCGGGTTTACGGCCTGAACCGGCTGGGGAACCGTTCGAACGACCGTGCCATCGGTATCGACGACCCGAGTGACCGCTTTTCCCGCCTCAATATCGTTGAAAACGAGGGCCTTCTCGCGTGTCGGATGCCACTGTGTCTGACTCCCCTGCTGATAGTTCCAGGCATCGGTCGAGGCAACGGTCGTTGCCGTGCCGTCTTCGAAGACCACGATTGACGCACTCTCGCGTTCACTGCCACCGGTTTCGTGGACAAAATAGCGATCCATCGAGCGGTCCCACGGACAGACATCATAAAACCCGACGAACCGTCCGTTGGCCTGTTCGACCCCTCCACACCACGATTCTGCTGTCTGTAATTTCACGTCGTCGTGCAGTTCGTAGGTGAACCCGCTATCGGCGAAGAGATGATAATTCGCTCGCTGGTACACTGTCTCGACGGCACTTTTCGCCCGTGGGAAACGAGTGAGAAAGCCTCCTACTGTCTGTTCTAATTGGTTGTATCCGCTCATATCTCAGTCCTGTATTTGTTGTTCAGAGTTGTGCTGATTTCTCGTTCCAACAGTCCCTTCGAACTCCTCGTGGCGGACGAGAATCAGGACTGGAATCTCAGAAATGTCGAGTACTTTGGCAACCGACAGTCGGTGTCGGCCCTCACAGTTGTACAACACTTCTCCATTACGTCCAACAGTTACCGTCACCTCGTGGAGTGGATGACCGTTGATCACTCGTTGAGACTGGTAGCCGTCCTGTTCGATGGTATTGTACACCTGTTCGATGTGCTCACATCGCTCTCTCGCCAGTGCCTTTGCGTCAGAATCACTCCAGCCATCCCCTCGAAACCGGTCGAGATGTTGTCTGTAGTAGACTGTGTCTTGCCAGTCAACTCCTTCCACGAAACGCTGGTGTGTTCCCCGATAGAGCAGGAGTTTCGAAAACGCCGGCCGCTGTTGGTCCCAGTCGCCATCTCTCCGTGCCCCGTACGGTACTTCCTCACGGTACGGAACCGAACTCCAGTTTGCTTCTCGCGGTTTGAAGTATGGAACGTAGTCGAGATGGCCCTGCTCGCGGCGTTCGTACGGCCCGGTAAGTGATGTGATTTGGTCAGGTGAGACCCAGACTGGTGTCAGATCTGCGCTGTCATAGCGTCGCCCGAGACGCCACTCCTGCCAGCGATAGTGCCCCGGTTTGCCTTCGAGTTTGTCACTGGCTGTTCTGACGAGATGTCGCGACACCGCTCGACTCGTCCGCAACACTCCATTCTCGTCGACGTGGCGAACCAGTTTTCGGAGTTGCTGTGTGAGCGCCATCGTATCGTCAGTCAGTTTCGGAAACAGTCTCGAAGAGAGGCTGTTCTTGCAGCCGTGGATATTATGCCCGATAAAATAACTTCTGTCTTTCGACTACTGCGCGGCTAGGGGTGTTGAAACGCGGAAAATAACGTAGGATCAGTACCTCACAAAGTTCGGTACTGATACCGCACCGCAACCGCAAATGAACGCTGTTGCTGGCGTAGCTGAGAGGTCAGCATCCCACCGACCAGACACTAACTGGTGAATGGTGTCGAGTCGGCGGCTGCTCGCCGCCGACGACGACAGCGTTGCCACTGCAAAGTCAGGCGTTCCCGGTCGATATCTACCTGGTGAACCGATCGTCAGGTGGCTTGTTCGCTGGAACCTCGCGTCTCACTGAAAGCGCATTCCATGCTGCACGAGTGACCATTCGAATGAACTCCTCGAACGGCCACCACCAGAGGCGACGCCCGCCTCGGCGTGGCGTCGCCACATACTCCCAGTGCAGATACCGCCACACGTTCTGCATGAGCAAGCTAATCACCACGAACAACAGTCGTCTCGTCGAATCTTGTGTTGTCGTCGAGATCAGCGACGATTCTGAGAGACGGTACGTTGCTTCGACTCCAAACCGTTTGCTGTAGTGGCGACGAGCCTGACGCGGTGTGTTGATGAACGGCGCGTCGACGGCGTAGCCGTGACGCGCCACGCCATGCTCGTCGTATCGGCCTTGTTGGTACGTACAGTCGATCATGACCGGGAATTCGACGGTCCACTCGTGGCCGTCGAATTCCGTCGTCAGATCGTGTTCGATCTCACGGCTCCACCCCTCAGACAGTTCGGTCTTGATTTTCGTTCCCCACTTGACGATTGGCATGACGTAGGCGTGGTTGTGTGCTTGCATCAGTGTCAGACACTTCCCATCGTAGAATTCACGGTCGACGTAGACTGCTTTGACATCAAAGTCGAAGTCGTCGACGAGTCCAAGGAACTCTGCGAGGACTTCACTGGCGGTGTCGCCGTCGGTGAGACGGCGCACCGCCAGCGTATAGCGTTTGTTCTTCACGCGGGCGTACAATGTCGCGTAGGCATGGAACGCGGTGGTTCCTCGCTTGGCTTCGCTGTAGTAGAGGCCGTCCGTTTCGTCTTTGTCACCGTAGTAAGGTCGCAGGTGGAAATCCACGACAATTTCCACCTGCTCAGGAAGCATCGCAAGTGTGTGTTCTTGGAGAAGCGTGTTCCCGACAGCTGAGACGGTTTCAAGATCGAACTTGGTTCGGAGATGATAGAGGATATCGTTGCCCGAGTAGGAATCTTCGCTGCGTTCACACAGCGTTGAGATCGAGGTTCCGTCGGCGGTCGCGCCGACGAGAACCTCGTAGATGTCCTCTGGCTCGATATCTCCATTTTCGGCGATGCTGATGCCAAACGCTCCGGTGAGCGCGTTGACGAGAAAGTTAAGAAGCTGGTCCCCGTGGATTTCATTGTCCGCTTGCTGCTGTTGTTTGGTCACACTTCAGCAAGCGGACTTCTTCAACTAACGAGCTTCGAGAGACGTTTGTTTGCGGTTACGGTTGTCAGTACCGAACTTTTGTGAGGTACTGAGGATCATATCCCTCTGAACAACTCCTCGTAACCGTCAGCAATCGTTTCCCAACTCCACTCGCTCGCAATAGCCCGGCCTGCTTCGGCGTAGGAGTCGTATAGCTCTTCGTCCTCACGCAACTCCGCGAGTCGCTCGGCAATCGCTGCTGGTTCCGGGTCAACGAACACCAGCTGGTCCTCGTCGTAGAACCGAGACAGTTCACCAGGTCTCACGATGGTCGGGATACCAGCAGCACCGTACTCCTTCAGCTTCAGCGGTTGCTCTGCATCTTTGAAACAGAAACCGACATCGGCCAGTGACAGGAAGCCCGGCATCAACCGATACGGAAACGCTCCCGGAAAGAACACGTTCTCGCGTTCGTGTGCTGTCTGCTGAACTCGCTCTTCGAGTTCACCTTCGCCGAGGAATACGAACTGCCACTCCGGTGCATGTTTCGCGGTCTCGAGAATCGCGTCAATGCAGTAGCGCCGGGAGAACACGCCGATGTATATGGCGATTGGTTTATCCGGATCAACGCCGTCTCCTTGCAGCGCCTCTCTGGCTGTTTCGATAGTTTCCTGCTGTGGTTCTGCAAACAGTTCGTAGTTCACTGCATTCGGGAGTTTGACCGCGTGGTCGATACCGCGTCCAAGTGCCTCCTGGTAGGTCGATTCGTAGACGAACACCGCAGCCTCTGCACGTTTGAGAACGAACCACTCGTACCACTCGAAGAACCGAAACAGCGGTGCTGGGTAATTGTCGATGTCCGAAATCGGGTCGCTCACGTCACCCAGTAACGGGGTTCGTAACAGACGCGAAACGGGATAGCCAAGATACAACCCAATGCGGACGTTCCCCGCGATGACGTCGTAGTCCCCGGTGAGAGCCTGTCGAACGGCTCCGAGTGCGTCGAGTCCGGAAGCGTCCCTGATGTCGACTTTATGGCCTCGCTCGCGTAACTCCTCGGCGATTCGCTCGCGTCGGACGCTGATGTTGTCACCTTTCGATGGACGGAGCCAGAGTAGCTTCATCGGCGAGAGATTCCTATGCACGAGTGCACTGCGCTCGGGTTAATAGCTATCGACCTCCTCGAACGGAGCATAACATTGACCGTCTCAGCACACACTGCTCACTGTATGCACCTGACACCGGAGACGGTCGCCCGCGAGTATGAATGGATTCACAGTCGGGACGACCGAATCGTCTCACTCATCAACAACGTACGTAACGACCTCGGCGACCTGTTCGATACCGACGTCGATTCCGTCACGACCGAGCAGTATCACGACGCAGTCGACGAGGTATTCGCCGATGGTGACCTCGCGGTCAACGTCGCCGCACTCGTCTGGCTGTTGCGCGAACTGGATGTCGACGGCGATTATCCAGGTTTCGTCGTCGACGAACTCCTCGGTCGGGAACTCGCAGGGATGCTCGCCGGCAACCAGCCGTTTCGATTGCTCGGCGAGGCCACATTCCACTACGCAGACGTCCACGTCCACGACGGCGAGAGCGCCGGTATCGACGACCTCGACGCGGCGCTCGCCGCTGGCTTCCAGACACGACTTCCGGGCTGGAACTGGTGTGAGACAGCAAGTCCGTTCACACAGCAATCTACAGGTTCCGTCGACCAGTAGCGCAGCGGGCCGCAAAAAATGGCGAGCACAGCGAGCCATTAAAGGGGTAGCCACACCCGTGTACAGACATGCCAGAGGCTCCACTCGATCCGACAGAGCGTCGTGGAACAGACGGCCACGGACACGACATCGTCGACCCGCTGTACGTGGCAATCGTGACGGTCTCTTCGTCGCGTGACCCGGACAACGACCCTGGCGGCGACACCGCCGCCAAACTGGTCGAAGAGTTTGACGGCCGCGTGACCGCACGCGAACTGGTGCGAGACAACTTCGCGGCCATCCGCGCAACCGTCGACGACCTGAGTCGTCGCGACGACGTCGACTGTATCGTCACGACGGGAGGCACCGGCATGACGATGGACGACGTCACTCCCACAGCCTGTGAAGGACTGTTCGAGCGAGACATTCCTGGCTTCGGTGAACTGTTCAGGAGCATCTCCTACGACGAGATTGGACACCGGGCGATGGCGTCACGCGCGATTGCTGGTGTCGTCTCCGGGACACCCGTGTTCTGCCTGCCCGGAAGCCGGGCGGCCGTCCAGACTGGGATGATAGAGTTGATTCTGCCTGAAGCACCCCACCTCGCCGGACTTGCAACCCGTCACCGCTTCGACTGACCAGTCAGTCAATTTCAGAACATTCACTATCGAGTGAGCAAACGTCAGAGTAGTGACTGACGACAGCGGTACGAGCAACGAATCAGACGCGACTGACGAATCAGACGAGAGGAGCACAGACGGCGCGAGCGAGGAGTCGCAGAACTCAATCACGGAGGGGAGTCTCGTCTGGCCGCTGTTTCACCTGGCCTGGCCCATCGTCGTCATCCAGTTGTTGCAGGTGACGTACAACGTCGTCGACACACTGTATCTCGGTCGGCTCTCGGCCGAGGCAGTCGGAGCGCTAAGCATCGCATTCCCACTCATCTTCTTGCTCATCGCGGTCGCCGGCGGATTCACCACGGCAGGAGCGATACTCGTCGCTCAGTACACCGGTGCGGAGGGAGAGCAGTCTGCGGGGAGAGTCGTCGGCCAGACGGTGACGGTTGTGTTCGGACTGTCGATACTCATCGGAAGCGTCGGCTTCTTCTACACTCGTCCGGCGCTCGAAATTCTGCCGAGCGATCCGGATACATCGGCGGACGTGATTCCGCTGGCTGCCGACTACATGGAGATTATCTTCCTCGGCATTCCGCTGATGTTCGGCTTTTTCATCTTCTCGGCGCTGATGCGCGGATACGGCGACACGAAAACGCCGATGTACGTGATGGTCGTTTCTGTCGTCGCGAACATCGCGCTCGACCCGTTTTTCATCTTCGGCTTCGAGAACAATCCGCTGTTCGTCTGGCTCGGTCTGACAGGGCTGGAGGCAACACTTCTGTCTTCGACTGGTTTCACTGGGTGGGGAATCGAAGGAGCGGCACTCGCCACAATTGTCTCACGGGGTCTCGCTGCAGTGATCGGGCTGTATCTCCTGTTTTTCACCGGGGTTGGCCCACCCGTCCAGTTCGCAGACCTCTCTCCTGACTTCGGATTCATCGAGGATATCGTCCGACTCGGGACGCCGAGCATGATCGAGCAGTCAGCGAGCGCATTCGCGATGATCGCACTGACTGCGATGATCGTCTCGTTTGAGCCGCCGGTCGTCGCCGCGTACGGACTCGGAAACCGAATCATCTCGCTGGTGTTCCTCCCGGCGCTGGGGCTGGGAAGAGCGATCGACACGATGGTCGGTCAGAACCTCGGTGCCGACAGAGACGACCGTGCCGAACGGTCGGTGTTCCTGGCAGCGTCGACGTCTGCATCCGTGATGGTCGGTGTGGCTATCGTGGCAGTCGTCTTCGCACAGCCGATTGTAAGTGTCTTTCTCGGTGACGTCGAGCGTGCGGCCGAGACGATTGCTCACGGCGTCGACTACCTGCAGATTCGTTCGGTCGAGTTCGCCTTCCTCGGAGTGAGTCAGGTACTGCTTGGGGCATTCCGTGGTGCTGGCAACACCAAGATAGCGATGGTTATCTCGCTGTGTACGCTCTGGATTGGTCGCGTCGGGACCGTCGTGTTGCTCGCGTTCGGTCTTGGTTGGGGTCCGACTGGTGTCTGGGTTGGCATGGCTGCTGGCAACGTTCTCGGCGCGGCTGTCGCCGTCCCGTGGTTCCTTTGCGGCACCTGGAAGGAGAAATATATCGACGAGGACGAGATCGAGAGAGGAGTCGAGGCATAATGTACATATAAGCGGTCCGAAGAGTTATCCCGAACATTTGCGTACAGACAACATGACACTCGATAACATGAAGCGCTGCCAGAGTGACTCGGCAATCGGTGACGTCGCGTATCTGACGCGGTCCGAGCATCGCGTGCAGACGCTCGTCTCGCTGACCGACCGTCCCCGGAGTCGGTCCGAACTCTGTGAGCGTACTGGCGTGTCGTCGTCGACGATTCGACGGACGCTAGGTGAGTTCGAGGACCGGAGATGGGTTCGAAAGGACGGATACAAGTACACCGCAACACTGCTCGGGGAGGCCATCGCGTCCGGGGTGAAAGAACTCCTCGACCGAGTCGAAGCTGAACGGGCGTTGCGCGACGTCTGGCACTGGCTTCCGGACGAGGCGCTCGAATTTGCGGTCGATGCGAGTACAGAGGCAACAGTGACCGTCGCCGAGTACGACTCGCCATACCGTCCGGTGAACCGGTTCCGTTCCCTGCTTGAGGAGGCGACTCAGTTCCGATTCGTCGGGGTCGATCTCTCCGTACTCGAACCCTGTCGAGAAGCGTTCCGGCAACAGGTCCTCGACGGAATGCAGGCCGAAATCATCGACCCACCCGAGGCTGCCAGCTACATCCTCTCGACGTATCCGGAACTCTGTACCGAGATTCTCGAGAGCGGCAACATGACTGCGCTTCTCCACGACGAGTTACCGTCGTACGGAGTCGGTATCTTCGACGACCGCACCGCCATCGTGGGCAACGACCTCGACAGCGGAGCTGTGAAGGTGTTGATCGACAGCGACGCCCAAGCTGCGCGCGAGTGGGCGGAGGCTGTCTACGCTTCCTACCGAGAGGGGGCTCGACCGCTTGAACACTCATTAATTGCCGAGTGACCAGATGGGTCGTCGACAACCAGAGCGTGCGAATCGGCCAACAGGTGCACGAACGTCAACCTCTGCAGAACGGTCACGGAGTAACTACAACACACACTGAGTCGTACTTTTCGACCGGGAGGCGACGAAAGAATGACAGATGAAAATCAGATAACACACGGTGTAGAACTCGAAACGCTCGAAGGATTCGCCCAGCACGCATCCGAACATCCCGACGAGGTTCAACTCGGTCTCGGAGCATCCGCAGCCTACGAGGGGACATGCGCACACAGCCTCGCACAGATCGACAGCTACGAACTCGGAGGTGAAACCATCGCTCGTGAGACCCGTGAATACACGATTCCATATGGGGGCTGGAAGGAGGTACTGGATGCCGGTGGATGGGTCGGTGCAACCGATCGCATCGAGCCAGTCGAAGCGGCGCTTTCAGCGCTCGCTGCCTGCATCAACGTTGGCATCAGCATCAACGCCGTCGCCAATGGCGTCGACATCGACACTCTCCAGACTCGCGTTCGGGCCGATTTCGACCCGGCAGTTCTGTTCAACCTCGTGGAACTCGGGGAGGCAGACTCGGTCTTCGAGAACCTGACTGCAGAGATAGAGATAGAAGGAGAGGAGATCGATGCAGACCTCGTCGACGAGTGGGCACGGCGAGCTCCCGTCTATACGCTGGTCTCGCTCGCACAGGATGTCGATATGACCGTCAACACGCCTGTCGAGGTTGCGGGGGACGACTGAGAGGTGATTCTCGATGAGCAAATCACTCGACACAGAGAGACTCGAACGCGAAGTAAAGTCGATGTACCAGGAAGTTGCAGAGAGCACAGAAGGCGACTTCCACTTCGAGACCGGACGCCAGCTCGCTGAACGTCTCGGGTACGACCCGGAGTCTCTCGAGTACGTTCCCGAACCGGCGATCGACTCGTTTGCAGGTGTCGGTCACTACTTCGACCTGGTAGACCTCGTGCCGGGGGAGGACGTGCTCGACCTCGGCAGTGGGTCGGGGATGGACACGTTTGTCGCTGCACTCGGCGTCACTGAAACCGGAACGGTACTGGGCGTCGATATGACCACCGCGCAGGTTGAGAAAGCACGTGAGCTTGCAGGCGAAAACGGATTTCACAACGTCCGTTTTCATCAGGGCTACATCGAAGACCTCCCGTTCGAGGACGAATCGTTCGATGCTGTTATCTCAAACGGCGTGATCAACCTCTCGCCCGAGAAGAAGAGCGTCTTCGAGGAAGCAGAAAGAGTGCTGCGGCCGGGTGGACGACTCGCACTCGCGGACATTATAAGTGAGAGACAGATGCCCGAGAGCATCAAGAACGATGCCGACCTCTGGGCGGCCTGTATCGGTGGGGCAGCACAGATCGATAGCTACACGTCGCTCATCGAAGATGCCGGGTTCGGTGCTGTTGAGGTCGAAGAAAACACCGATTACGAGTTCATCTCCGAACAGGCGACGAACGCCTGTCAGAAATACGGCGTCAAGAGCATATCGCTCGTCGCTCGAAAGCCCTGACGGCGAGGAAAGCGGTCTGTGAGCGCGAACTCCCGTTTAGTCTTTGAAATACCGGTCGAGACCGGCCTGTGTTCGCTGTAGACCGTCCGGGTCTGGTTTCCAGGGTGTCCGCTCGGCACGGACACGCTCGGTGTCGACGTCGGGCGGTTCTGCCGGTTCGAAACCATCACAGTAACTCCCACAGTCCTTGGCAGGATGGACCACTCTTTCCAGCCACGAGCAGTACGGCAGTGCTGCTTCGTCGGGTTCCATTTCGGCACACTCTGGCCAGTCGTACGTTCGCCATCCCTTTCCATACGCACGCTCAGCGACTCGCATTCGGGCCAGCTCAATCTCGTTGGGAGTGGCGACTCGTATCTCTGTTCTGGCGCTGTTGCGGTCGATGATCTCGATACCGCTGTCCCGTGTCGGTAGCCGCTCAGGCTCACGCAGGACCGTTCGCTCACCAGTGTCGGGGTCGAACCGCCAGATACCAACCTCCTCGGGAATGCGATTCCGGTGCGCACCGGTGACGTACGACTCCGTCGCGAGCACGATTTCGTCGACGAGTCCGAGTTGTACGTCGGTCAGCAGTTGCGTTTCGAGCGCTCCCGGTCGGCCAAGGTCTGGTTTGTTCTCGATTCCGACGATGGTGTCGTACCAATCGGGGTAGCCTGCCGTCTGTCGGACGTACGTTCGGCCGTTCCGTCGCTCGCGCTCGAAGAAACCGATGTCGACGGCTCGCTCGACGACGCTCGCCGCAGTGTCCGGGTGGCAGTCGAACGCGTCTTTCCAGTATCGCGCTCTGCCGGGACCGACGTCGCTCACGATGGCAAGATGTGGAATCGACTCAGCAGTGAGGGCAACCCGCTCGTCGAACGCTTTCCCCGGCTCGATACAGACGATGTCCATCACGCGTCGGCCGTGCACCTGCGTTCCAAGCTGACGACTCACGATACGCTCGCGCTCGCGTTCCAGCTGAGCACACAGCGCTAACTCGAACGCATATTCGGACACGACGTCTCACATCGATTCCGGTGCCTGCACACCCAGGATGTCGAGCGCGTTCGCGACGGTGTTCCGTGCGGCAATCACGAGTGCGAGTCGTGCGTTCCGAACGTCCTCGGGTGCATCCAGCACCGGACACTCGCGGTAGAACGCGTTGAACGTCTCGGCGATGTCTCTGGTGTACGTTGCAACGACGTGTGGTGCACGCTCGTCGGCCGCCTCCTCGACGACGACGAGGAACCGGGCAATCTCGCGTACCAGCGTCCGTTCTGCCTCGGTTTCGAGCAGCGAAGCATCTACCGACAGTGTTTCGGGTATCTCCTCGGCTTCTGCCAGTATGCCGCAGGTGCGGGCGTGGACGTACTGGACGTACGGCGCAGACTGCGCTTCGAAATCGAGCGCCCGGTCCCACTCGAAGGTTATCGCCTTCGTCGGCTGTTTGGCTACGATGTCGTATCTGACCGCACCAATCCCGACCTGGCGAGCGATGCGCTCGATGTCGGTGTCTGTGAGGTCATCATCACGGATGCGGTCGTCCATGCGAGTCTCGACTTCGTCACGGGCGCGAGAGATTGCCTCGTCGAGCAGGTCATCGAGCATGATGCCAGTCCCGCGACGTGTCGACATCCCACCGCCGCCTGGCAAATTCACCCAGGAGTAATGAATCGATTCGAGCTGTTCGGTGTCGTTACCGAGCGCTTCGAGCGCTGCATCGAGCTGGCGTGCCT
>PUMG01000220.1 GCA_003551265.1 Halovenus sp. | reverse complement strand
TCGACGTGACGGGCTGTGAACGCTGTCCTGCGCTGGTGGATTCACGGAGTCGAATCGTCAGCGGCGTCGGGCCGACGGACGCAGACCTCCTGTTCGTGGGTGAGGCGCCCGGGGCGCACGAGGACGAACAGGGAGAGCCGTTCGTCGGGCGAAGCGGTGACGTCCTCGGTTCTGGTCTGCGAGACGCTGGACTCGACCGGGTGGACGTCCGCATCACCAACTGCGTGCGGTGTCGCCCACCGGATAACCGTGACCCGACGAGAGACGAGCGTGAGAACTGTCGCGGCTATCTGGAGCGAGAAATCGCTGTTGTCGACCCTGAACTTGTCGTTACACTGGGAAAGGTCCCATCGGAGCACCTCCTCGGGCGGTCTGTGGCCGTGACTGGTGAAGCAGGTGAGGTGAACGCAGTCGAAATCGGGGGTGAACACTACCGCGTGCTGGTGTGTGTGCACCCGGCAGCAACGCTGTACGACCCTGGCCAGCGAGAGACGTTCGTGCGGACGCTCCAGACCGCTGCCGAGTACGCTGGTGATGGCGGCCAGTCCACTCTGGGTCAGTTCTAGAAGACTGACGGGCGAGAATCAGAGAGTTCTCGCCCGCCAGTCTTTGAACGAGAGTGGGTCTGTCCGGGCGCTCATCACGGGACTGCTGTCCCGTTCTTCGCGCCCTCCGTCTCACTCGTTGTATTCTTCCGGCGTGTACGTCTTCAGTTCGAGGGCGTGAATTTCGGTCGTCATGTACTCATCCAGGGCGTCGTAGACGCGCTGGTGCTGGGCGACGAGTGTCTCTCCCTCGAATGCGGGAGAGACGACGGTCGCTGCGAGGTGGTCCTCGTCGTGTGGGCCGCGTGGCTGTGTCACCGTCGCCTCGGCGTCGGGAATCTCCGCCTCGATTTTCGCCTCGATGTCGGCTATCGTGATGTTCATACCCGCGTTCTCGGGTCACAGCCTCAAAAAGAGCCCGCAACCGAACCAAGTCAGCACAAGAACAAATAAAACAGGAGAGCCGGACTGGCCAGACAGGGACCGAGCAGAGGGCGCGAAGAACGGGACAGCAGTCCCGTGATGAGCGCCCGGACAGACTCCACTCTGTTCCAGGACTGGCGGGCGAGAACTCTCCGATTCTCGCCCGTCAGTCTAGTCGGTCCAGCACGGCTCTGGCGTCGTAGTTCAGCGAGAGTTCGCGCGAGCGGCCACGCCCCTCGACGTCGGTGTACGTCGCATCGATGATGCCGAGCTGGTCGAGTTTGGTGATGATTTCGGCGTAGCGGGTGTACCCCAGACCCGTCCGGTCGTGAAACGCCTCGTACACCTCACCAGCCTGTTCGCCCTCGTGCTCTGCGATGACTGCCACCAGTTCGGTCTCCGAGCGAGAGAGTCCGCCGAGTCGACGCGAGAGGTGGACGTACTTCGATTTCTCGTAGGCTTCTTCGACGTCTTCGACCTCGACGCTGGTGCTGGCGCGCATCTCGGCGTGCATGCCGGAGCGGCGCAACAGGTCGATGCCGACTCGCAGGTCTCCCCCCTGCGCAGCGGTGAGCGACGCCACCCGGTCGAGCACCGTCGTATCGAGCACGTCGTCGTGGAATCCGCGTTTCGCGCGCTCGGCGAGGATATCGACGATTTCGGACTCATCGTACGTCGGGAAGTAGATATCCTCGGGCCGGAAGACGCTCTGGACGCGGCCGTCGAGTTCGGCCATCATGTCGAGGTCGAGGTCCGACGAAATTACGATGACGCCGATGCGCGCACCGCCACGGTCCTCGTGAGCGCGCAACAGCGAGTACAGTGTGTCCGAGGCCTCCGACTCGTAGAAGAGGTAGTTCACGTCGTCGAGCGCCACGACGAGTACCTCGTCGTCGGTCACGAGGTGGTCGGTCACCTGTGAGAACAGTTTCTTGAACGAGATTCCCGACGACGGTGGTTCGTACTCGAAGACGCTCTGGAACAGCTGTGAGAAGACGGCGTATCGCGTCGAGTTTACCTGACAGTTGATTCTGGTGGCGTTGACGTTCGTCCGCGTCCGCAGCTCGTCGAAGAGGATGTTGATGGCCGTCGTCTTTCCCGTGCCTGGCGGGCCCTGCGCCATGACGTTCAACGGGCGCGACCCGCGAACTGCCGGTTTGAGTGCGTACTTCAGACTCTGCATCTGCGTCTCACGATGGCGGAACGTCTCCGGCACGTAGTCGACCTCGAAGACACGCTCGTCGCGAAAGATGGACTCGTCCCACGACAGCAGGTCGTCCTCGGGGTCGTTCGTCATTACGTTCATCGAACCGCTGGCATTACTTAAAATCCTCCCTTCGGTCGGATTTTTCACCGCTCGCCTGTCGAGGGCTCACTGCGTTCGCCCTCGCTTTTTTTCACCTTCCCCTCCAAACACCCGGGTAGATGGACCTGACGTCGATCCCCGGCATCGGCGAGAAAACTGCCGACGCGCTGGCGGAACTCGAAGACCCCGAAGATGCACTCGAAACCGGTGACGTCGCTGCACTCGCACGCGCACCGAACATTACCCCGGGCCGTGCCGCGCGCATCGCCCGCGCTGCAATCCGAGCGAACCACGACGACCCCGGTGGCTTCACTGCCACACGACGTGCTCGTGAGGTGTACCGCGAGGCACTCTCGCTCGTACAGGAGCGTACGGTTACCGACTACGCACATCACCGTCTCGAAACGCTGTACCCGAGTGCTGCCCAATCCCGAATCGAGGACGTACAGCAGTTCGCACGCGAGGCGATGTCGCGTGAACCGACCGACGACGTTCTCGATGCCCTCACGGC
>PUMG01000305.1 GCA_003551265.1 Halovenus sp. | reverse complement strand
CCGTCGGCCGGTCTAATAGCGGAAGATGAGGTTCCAAAGCGGCCGGCCTGTGTTATACTGAGTATCGTTACGTAACGACCGCCCGGCCACATGCCTCACACCGGTTGGGAGGGTCGGTTCCGAGTTCAGTTTCGCAGTGGCCACACCAATACATCCCGCCACCCTTATCCACTGGTGCAGTGGCAACCTCGTTGGCCGGCGTCAACTCCTCGCCACAACTACTGCAAAAATCACTCTCGGCGGAGTTATCCGACTGACATTCCGGACACAGACGAACCGAGTCGGGTCGATCCCCCTGCGCCTGTCTGTACTCCCGGTAGAAAAACAGTCCGCCAATACCACCGAACCAGTACGAGAGGGCGTACTCTAAATCTCCGGACTCCTCGCGAGTGTACGCATACCCGACAAGAAGGACTGGGACGATTATGATGGTCAGGAGGACCAGGACCAGGACGTTCTCTGCAGCACTCATATTGATTTTTCCTACTATTGGAGTATATATCTTGTCGTCAATCGGCCCTATACCGCTGTTTCAGGCCTTCGGCAAGAGCCAAGAAGAGGGCATCTGTATCACGGCTATGTCAGATGTTCCGACACGTTCCATTCGTCGTCGGGATTGTCGTTCGTCTCAAAGTACTACGTTCGAGTGAGTGTCGTGTGGAAGAATACCCAGCTTGCCTCCTCGTCGTCAGCCAGTGTATTCGGAGCACCGTACTCGTCTTCGATCCGGAATCCTGCCGTCTCCAGTTGCGCACGGGTTGTCTTCGCGCCTGCGATGTGCCACTGCATCTCGGCACCGGTGTCCAGCCAGTCTGGATTCGTGCCATGCCACTCTTCAGGTCCCTCAGAGACGAGTAGCTGACCACCGGGACGCAGTACCCGTGCAAACTCGTCGAGTACTGTTTGATGCTCAGCAGCCGGAACGTGTATCAGCGAGTGGTATGCGAGGACAGCATCAACTGTGTCCTCGGCCAACGGTATCTGCGTCATGTCACCACGCAGTAACCTCGCGTCTGGGGCGTGCAACAGAGCCTTCTTGAGTTGCTGTGCTGAAAAGTCAATCCCGATTGCCTGCTGTGACTCCTGGACCAACTCTCGAAGCACCGGCTTTCCTCCTCCGCAACCAGCGTCCAGCACTCGCGACTCGGGTACTAGCTCGTCAAGAAACGTGGTCAGTGCTTCCTGCTCCTCGTCGCTGGGCAATCTCACTTCCTCGTATGCGTCTGCGACCTCGTCGTATCCGCGTAACACCGCTTCTTTTTTTACCATATCCGATGTGGAACGACAGTAAATAAGAGTGTGATGGAAGCGTGTACAAGTGTGTCATGCCCTGCAGTTTACATCCGGTGACCGATACGAGCCTTCCATTGTGGCCAATCAGTACCAACATCACTCTCCTGATACTGGGGGGCGAAAATTCGACAGATGTTCGTCCGTCAGTATAAGGTCGGAGTCATCCTTTTTATGACTGGCGCAGTCTGTCGAGACATGTCACTCGCAGTTCCCGAACCGGAGCCTGGAACCATCGAGCGTGGCTGTCTCGACGTGACCACGCTACCGACGGGTGGGACCGAAGTCGTTCCGTACATCGTCGCCAACGGAGCGACAGACGGGCCGACGCTGTGGATTACTGGCACTATCCACGGTAACGAAGTCACCGGAATGGCCGTCTGTCAGGATGTTATCCACGACGAGTTACTGGAAGGGTTGGCTGGACGTATCGTCTCGTTGCCCATCGTGAACCCGGCCGGAGTCCGACGCAACGCCCGCCGGTCGTACTACGGCGGTGACGACCCCAACCGGAAGTTCCCTGATGTCGCGTACGTCGAAGCTGAGGCCGACCCCGAAGAGGCCGTCGACGGTCCCCGACCACCCGGTCAACAGGAGATTCTCTGCCGACGAATCTTCGACAGCTTCGCCGACGATGCGGACGTGCTGCTGGATATGCACACCGCCAGTACTGGGGCGTATCCGTTCGTCATTCAGGACCGCGTGCTGTACGGCCGTGGGCTTCGAGACGAGGAGGAGGCGCGTTCACTCGCGGATGACCTCGATGACCTCGCGAACGCGTTCGGATTGCCGGTCGTCTTCGAATACCCACCCGAGGAGTACATCGACCAGAGCCTTCAGCGCTCGACCAGTGGCTCGGCACTCAACCAGGCCGGAATCCCGGCACTGACTGTCGAACTCGGCCAGCACAACGTCGTCGAGACACAGTGGCACAGACAGGGAGTCGCCGGAACGTATCGTGTGATGGAGCTGTTCGGGATGGTCGAAGACCCGGGCGCGGTGTTTCCTGAGGAATTAGGCCCGTTTCCGGAGCCACTCGACCCACCGAGAGAGGGGTCGTTCCGACGATACGTCGGGCCACACGTCGAGGTGCCCGGTCTCCTCAGACATCAAGTGACTGCCGGTGACGTCGTCGAGGAGGGCGACGTGATTGCTCGGGTTGTCTCTCCAGAGGGGACAGAACGCTCGACCGTGCGAAGCGACCACGCTGGCTGGGTGATACAGCGCACACCGGGTGTCGCTGGCTACGAGAACACCGCGGTTGCGTCGCTGGCAGTCGAAGACGACGGTGACCGTATCGGAACGCCCCCAGAGGAGGAGTGAGCGTCGATGCGATGGAAGACACCGGAGCGCCAGACGGTGCATCGACAGGCAAAGCGCCTCGTCGGGTGGCTGGTTGTGCTCGCCTTCGTCGCCATCACCGTTGCCGTGGTCTTCCTTGGAACGCCGTTCGAGGGGCCATCGGCTTCGATTGAAGCAGTCGACTCCGACGATG
>PUMG01000373.1 GCA_003551265.1 Halovenus sp. | reverse complement strand
TCTGGACGTTATGTACGAAGGTGACTTCCAGATGGTCCTGCGAGGCTGGAGTCAGCGAGCGCATGAGCCCGCTAACTTCACAGATACTCTCATTGCTACCGGTGGACGTGGCAACTATGGTGAATTCAGCAATCCGGAAGCTGACGAACTGTTTGAGGAAGCTCGTAGAACAGTTGATGAGGACGAGCGCAGAGAGCTGTACGAGAAGGCAGAGCATATATATGATCCAAAGGTCCCGTACATCTACACCCATGAGGCCATGTTCATTGGCGGCATCCGTGGAGAAGTAAGAGGCTACGAATTCACACCGTTCGTTCTGGACTATACGAGTACCTGGATCGAAGAGTAAAGGTTCCGCGCACGGCAATAGGAGTTACACTGTGGTCCAGTGATGCATGCAAACGAATGAGCCGGGTCCGAGAAGGCCCGGCTCATTCGTTCGGATACCGCTTGGCGCGGAGTGGTACTAGAGGGTCCGCGTACCCTGTGTGTGATCATCATTCCGGAGCAAGGAAATGCCACGATGACACGGGAATCAGGAAGCACGAATACGAGGCGAGGAATAGCCGATTGGAGCGGGATCTTTGACTGGCAGATCATCGCGATGCTCCGAGTGATCTATCGGATCTGCTCAGGATTCGGTCTACACCAGCTATGAATGGCTTAGAACGCTGCTCATCCTGTCTCTAGCACAGATCTCTTACTGGGAGACAGGGTATAAGGGTTCCCGTGGGTCGAGTCCCTATGGGGCAGGATCAAGACAGAACTGGGTTCTGTGATCGCGGAGACACAGAGCCTGGCCGAAGTGAAGTCGATCATGGATCAGCACATACGGTACTACAACTCACAGCATTAGGCTATCAGGCGCCAAAGGTGCATTTGGAAGAACATCTGTACGGAGAGGATGCTGCTCCTACATAGCCGAAATTGTTCCCAAAAAATGTTTCGAAAACGAGGGCGCAGGTCATGTGCAATGCAGGGAGGTGGATTATGAGATACCGGAGAGCTGCACTCGTGGCCGGACTCCTGTGTGTTTTACTGTCCGCAAGCGCGGTGACCCTGACAGCGTTTAACAACTTTAGAGACTCTCATGCCGCCCTAGGTGAGTTTGATGTCATCCTAGAGGAGGTTGAGAGGGTGGATGAACTACGCAACTACAAAGTAACTATCAGTCTGGTCAATGGCGCTGACGAAATTCCTACAGAAGTCGAATTTTTGGGATTACGCGTTTACTCGGAGGATCTACTGGTGCTTGCAGAAGAATGGTTTCCTGACGAGTTTGTGGTGCCTCCAGGTGAGGAGATAGAGAAGACTTTTGAATTGAACGCGGACCTACGTGAAGAGACTTTGCGTGGGCTCTCTGATGAGGAGGACAATTGGTGGTCCAATATTCGGCTACGGATAAGCCATCCGATTACCAAAGGAACATTTGTGGTTGACATGGACAGAAACATATCAGAGTAGTCTTCAACTCGTGGTATCGATGGGAGGTTGTGAGCAATGGCCAAAAGGATTGACCCGGTCAGCGTACTGTGGGGTCTTGCTTTGACCGCAGTAATGCTGGCTTTACTAGTGAGCAATTCGGATGAGTTCCGTGAGTTCTGCCTCGTGCCGATTTCTGGAGGAGTATTCTATCCAGCAGTAGTCGTTGTTGGTCTCATTAGTGGTCTTGTCACTGCTGGTGACAACACTATACTTCGTCTCGTCCTGTTTGCGATAATTCTACTGTTGCCTCCCCTGATTTACGGAACAGCTCTGGTGTTGTTCTGGGTCGAAATCGGAGGCACGACCTTGGTGCAGTATTTCATCCTGGAGGCATCTAGACGAGTGCTCATATATGGGAGCGTCATGGCCTTTATTGGAGGATTCGGCGTCATAATTGGTTTCTATGTGTCCGAGTTAATCTTTAACTGAGCTGGATTATCTTATGGGTCAAATCCAGCTCTGGCGACTTCAGGGTGCTCATCTGATGGAACTATTCCAAGACTCATGGGGCTCCCAGGTCTGGGGAGTTACTTGAGGTTTGACTGGAATTCTGGGCTGTAGTGCGCTGCAGGTTTTGGCGCTTCACCTTTATCTTTCGGGGAGAGAACACCTTTCCCACTGAACGCTCATAATTTAACTCCTCACATTGTCTGCAATTCAGGGTCCCCTCCAAGCGATTGCTGCAGATTTTCAACGGCTCAGTTGGACTAGGAGGACGAAATGGTGAGTCCGGGCAAGAACACAAATCGCAAACATCCAGCACCCCTATCTCCAGTGTTTCTGCCAGTTGCGGGGCCCGTTCTTGATCACAAGTTCCCTCAATCTATACCACCTACAGATACTCGATCTATGTGCTTGGGGGATTCACCGTTGTCCCTGCTAGGATTATCTGACCTCCAGCGGGGGTGTTTTGCTCGGAGTATATGAGCTGGTGTTTGAGGTAGGGGGCTCTCTCTGAGAACATGGGAGGTGGTTTTGGCGTGTTTGCAGATAGAGGGTGTAGGGGAGTGAAAGAGAAGGTCCTCGTTCCATTTGACATCCGGCTTGTTGCCATCCAGGATCTCACCGATGACCGGAACCCCGTCTTTGGTGACACCGAGACCGTACATGAATTGCCTTGGATCTGGTCGATTGTCTTTGCTAAAACCGAAAGTCACATTCAGGGCAGTCTCATCATCGTCGAGGTCATATTCCCCGTGTACTGACACCGACGTGGTATCGGCATGACCGGTTGAGGGGCTAATTTCGACTATATAGGAGCGGCATTCTCCCCACTAAAATGGCGTTTCAGATGCGTCACTGGTGCTT
>PUMG01000103.1 GCA_003551265.1 Halovenus sp. | reverse complement strand
TGGTCACGACACTCAACGACGGGAAGAACACTTCGGGGTTCGACACTGACAGGGAAGGCTACCAGACGCTCGTCGACAAGATCGACAAGGAAGAGATCGGCGCGGTGGTCGTACGAGATCGTGCCCGATTGGCTCGTGATTTCGACGAACGGCTCCGACTCATCACCGCCTTTCGCCAGACTGGCGTCGAGTGGCACGTCGTCGAGGCGGGCAAGCGAATTAAACTCGAAGAGGTCCAGACCGCTGCAATGGAATGTGTCCATGCGGCGATGGGCCACGCGAAAAAGATGGCAGAGATACAACGCGCGAAAGACGCTATCAGCGAGCGGATGTCCAACAATTACGACCACGGTCGACCGAAGTTCGGGATGAAATACGACGACGACGGCCACTATCAGATCCCTGGCGAGCGGTTCGACGACGTGCTCGAAGTGTTGCGGCTGCGTGAAGAGGGCCTGTCGTTTCCGAAGATCGAAGCCCGGA
The DNA here is from genome assembly GCA_003551265.1 of Halovenus sp. Lineage (GTDB taxonomy): Archaea > Halobacteriota > Halobacteria > Halobacteriales > Haloarculaceae > Halovenus. The sequence continues at coordinate 2,311 of PUMG01000103.1, read as the reverse complement.
CTGGGATCTCGAAGAGCACCGTCCAGAATATTGTCGACCGGCGAGAGTGGTACGAGGCTCGCGCCTCGATGGGGATTGACCAATGACTTGGGGCAAAATGGCCGCGAGAGCCGTTCGTAATTGCTACGATGATAATGGCCTGCTTAAGACTGCATTGTTCGCTCCGCTGCTCATAATCGGCTGTTGGTTTTTCATTCGTGCATCTGAATGGATGAAGCCTGACGACACAGAAAAAGTCGAAGCCGCGAAACGCCGATCTGCTAAAATAGACGACTGGTCTGAATTGAAGTCCGATAACTGAGCTTCTGGGGCAATAATCCGTTTTGGAAGGGTGTTTCGACCACGCAAGTGTGGGGGTAAGACCACCGAAGATGCCCTCGAATGGGGGAGTCTAAGGCAGCCTCAGAGAATAGTTAATTTCACTGGTAAAAACTAATCAAGTCCGTATTAGAGCAGCCTACAATCTTTGATAAGATTCGTGAATCTGGTTTTCAACGATTTTTTCCAAATCATATTTAGGGTCTCCCTCTGTCTGTTCATCAATCCTCTCAAGCATTTCGATATAAACGGGATCAATTTCTAATTCTAAGCTCATAGTGTTTCGTTCTCCGTTATTTCTCCAGAAATAGCAAGATTACCGTCAGAATCTAATCTCATAAGATTATTTTCGTCAAGTGCAACAACCATGGTATAATCTTCGGTGGCCTCTGCACGACGACCAATTGCAATAGACCCATCTCCTTCTGCGTTTGAGTCAAACCCAATTGCAATAGAGTCCCTAATTGAGGTGGTCGCGTCCCGTGCAAGTGCCACGCTGTTAAATCCATCCGCTTCCGCGCCATCTCCTATTGCAATCGCATTTCCAGCAATTGATGTTGACTCGTGTCCGATTGCAATATCACTATCATTTGTGGCAACAGAATCGTCTCCTATAGCAATTGCTTCCTCTGCATTTGCTTTTGATCTGCTGCCAATTGCCGTTGAAAAATTACCGGCTTCTGCGTCTCGCCCTATTGCCGTCGATGCAAACCCAGTTGCTGATGCACTGTGACCTACTGCGGTTGCTTGTTCGGCCGTGGCCTCTGATCGACTTCCAATCGCATTTGCACGATCAGCAGTTACTGATGGTTGACGCCCGCCGATTGCCATTGATTCCCCCGTTCCATTGTCTTCAACATTTGCCTCTCGACCAATTGCAACGTTTCCAGACGTTCCAAACGATTCGGCTTTCCATCCATAGGCGAACTGATGATCTCCTTCGGCTGTTGCTTCTCGACCTTGCGACATGCATCTGTTGCCGTCTGCGATTGCGCCCGGGCCAATCGCATGCGTCGAATGGCCTATTGCGAGACTGTTATATCCAATCGCCACACTGCGGCGGTTATCGCCGCCCTCATCCGTATTTTTAGCAAGCGACTGAGCATTATGTCCAATAGCAACAGCCTGTGGATGATTGACTTTTGCATCGGTTCCCACTGCCACAGACTCGTCTGCGCGATCAAGCTCCCCGCCGGGACTCTCAATATTTGCGTTTCCACCTAACACAGTCGAATCATCCTGACTATCACGATGTGTGTCTTGGCCGAGGGTTAGGTTCCGTTCGTTGATTTCTGCTTCCTCTGCTTCGAGAGCACCAACCGCCGCGTCATCCTCTACAATTAACTTCTGCCCATCCGCAGGTCGGGCGATAATCCCACCGTTTTCGTCGATCTGGATTTCGGCCCCGTTCCGAATGATTTTGCCATTGTCTGCCATACTATACGCCTCCGTTGTCGTCTGTGTTCGTGGTCATGTGTTTGTGTTATGTGCTGCGTGTGTTGTAAGTGTTTAGTACAGTCGTGTGGTGCGTGAGTGGTTGCTATAAGAGTAGCCTACGATTGGTTTGTTTCATGGTAGTTTTGTGTGATTAACTGCTCACTACATCTCAGGGCTGACCAGAATTGTCGATAAACTCGAAATCGCCTGCGACAAGCGCTGTGAGTCGCTCGATTGCCTCTTGCAACTGTTGCTCATCGGGGACACTCTGTTCGTTTATCCACTCTGCAACAACCTCTCGCGCCCCGACCGGGATGCCGTCTTTTGTCCCCTGTTTTGCGTTGGTCTTGCCTATCTCGTTGGCCTCGTCTTGCCAGTAAATAACAGCGCCGCCAGAGTCGTCACCCCACTCCCAAAGATATGTCATGGTCGGTCGACCCCCCAAACAGTGGCCGTGATTTCTCCGCTTGAGTCTGGCGTTCGGATTTCAATATCGTCAATTGGAGATGGACCGTCGACAAGATACCCCCCAGACTGCATAACGTCTCCCACATTA
>PUMG01000058.1 GCA_003551265.1 Halovenus sp. | reverse complement strand
CTCGAACTGGAGGCGCCCGGGACGTTTGATGACCCGGTGTTCGCAACTGCAGAATTTGAACAGCTGAGAGAGAAACTGGCTGCTGTCGGCCTCGATGAAGAGTTGATGCAGGAAGCCAATCCACGGTACATCCCCCGCAACTACCTGGTTGAAGACGCACTGAACCAGTATCTCGACACCGGCGATCTATCCAGGTTCACGGAGCTACTGGATGTGTTGGAGAACCCCTATACATCGAAGCATCCGGACTCACAGTTCCAGCAACCACCGCCACGAGAATTCGATGCAGAGTATACAACGTACTGTAATACGTGATTGGCGACAGGGATTATAACACGAACTCGCGCGCCTCGGTCCAGCGTTCGTCGAACGACGCTTCGACAGTGCCAGCGAACTCTCCGTCTTTGAGGTTGATGAGTGCGAACGGTTCGTTCGGATTCAGCGGGTGTGGCACCTCGATACAGATTTCGACGTGGTCGACGACGACGAACGTGCTGGCGATGTCGTCGGTGACACGGACCTCGAAGTGGTCGTAGTTCTGCAGGTGGTCGCGATAGCGCGCGCCGACTTCCGCTGGAAGCGCCTCGACGACCTGCGGATGTTCGAGCAACAGCACCGGCACACCCCGGTCGAGCACGCTGACCAGCTCGTCGGCGATGCGCTCGCCGACCGCGTCGACATCGAAGCGCGTCGTCGGGGTCGCTGCCACGAAGATAATCTGCTCATCGGCCGCCGAGAGCCGTTCGACGAGCAGGTCTATCGACTCCTCCGAGCCGAGCGCTGCCGTCCAGAACTGGTCGTCGACCGGTTCGGACGCTTCAAGCTGTGTTTCGAGTTCGTTCGCAATCGCCTCGAACTGTGAGAGCTGTTCGTCGAGCGCTTCCCGTTTGTCGTCCAGCAGTCGGTCGAGCGCAGCCTCCGGCTCGACAGCGACGTACTTCTTCGGCCGACTCGCCGTCTGACTCCTGACCAGATTCTTCGTCTCCAGACTGTTCAACACGTCGTAGATTCGACCCATCGGCACGTCGCTCGTCCGGGAGAGTTCCTTCGCTGTCGTCGCACCGGTCTCCAGCAGTGACCGGTAAGTGCGAGACTCGTACTCCGACAGCCCGAGGTCTCTGAGCGTTGCCATCAGTGATACGTGGCTTTCTGTCTGTATAAACTCACTGCCTGTTTTCAGTTGTTGGCATTACGGTTGGTCAGCAGCCCTTCGAGGTCGGCGGGCGTGTCGGCGCGTCCTCGCTCGCTCCCGTCGACGACGAGACGGGCTTCGCCCTCGGGAAGGGCTCGGGTAGTCAGGTTCTCGGCGTCCGCTGGTCGTACAGCGACGGTGGTTTCGTGGTCGGCCAGCACGAGCGCCGCCCGGTGAAGGTCCGTTCCTGGCTGTGTTCCCACTTCGACGACCTGAGACTCCTGGATTCTGGAAGCAACCGTTGCGTAGTGTGCGACTTCCACACCCATTCGCTCCGTCGCACCAGCGAACGCCGACAGCGCGTCCCGTGCTGCGTCGTGATAGCGTGAGTCTCCGGTGAGTAACGCGAGGTCGAGCAGCGCGTCCGCGAGTTCGACTGCGGTGTCGAGTGGATACAGCGTCCCGCCGAGAACGCCGACAGCCTCCCGAGGGCTGTCTCGAAACCCGCCACCTTCGGTCTGCAAGTTCTCAAGCGTCCAGTCAGCGACCTCTTTGGCAGGGCCAGGTTCGCCGAGAACCGACCAGGCGGTCGTCAGCGCCGTCAGCACCCGCGCCTGGTCAGCGAGCAGTCCGTGTGGTGAGTCCGCACCAGCCTCTCTGTCGTCGTTTGTCTCCTCACAATAGCGCCGAACACAGCCGTCAGAGTCGACGAGACTCTCGACGAGCGTCTCGCTGGCCTGTTCTGCGTAGTGTCGGGGGGAGTCTTCGTTCGTGTAGGCGTGGTACTGTAACAGCGCATCGATAGCGAGTCCGTTGTGACCCGCCAGCAGTGTTTCGTCGACCGCTGGTGGGTCTGCATCCTCGCGGTCTGTCGGGTCGAGTTCGAAGTACGCCTCGTCGCCGCCCAGACTCGCAGCGAACCCCTGGCCTGTCCACAGCGTCGTCGTGAGAAACTCGATACCGCGCTCGGCGGACTCCCGGTAGGCTTCGTCTCCCGTGTATCGATAGCCGTGCGCGAACGCCCGCACGAGGGCTGCGTTCTCGTCGGCCAGTTTCTCCCGGCGGACACCGCTCCAGTGTCGGTTGCGGCTGAAGCGATAGAAGCCGCCGTCGTACGTATCGAGCAGGTGGGTCTGTATCGCCTCGAGCGTTCGCGTCGCCTGGTCTCGCGCGCGGACGAGTGCGAACTCGACCGTTCGGGGCAGAGGGAATTTAACCTCCATCCCCCACCCCCCGTACTCGCTGTCGAACGTCGCCAGCAACTGCTCGACCATGTGTTCTTCGACGCGATGCGTGAGTTCACCACGGGGTGGTTCCTCGCGGAGTGACCGGGGTACCGACCCTGCCTCCTCACCCTTCTGCTCCCACGCTCGCCTGACGCTCTCCAGAATCCCGCGAAATCCGTCGACACCGAGGAGCGTCGCGCCGGTGAGTATCTTCCCCTGTGGAGTGAGAAAGACGGTCGACGGGAACCCCCCCATGTTGTACCGCTCGCGGATGTCGGGGCGTCGGTCGGCGTCAACGCGAACCGGAACGAACCGGTCGTTGATGTGTGCTGCTGTCCGTGGCTCGGCGTACGTGGTCGCATCCATCTGGTGACACTCCTCGGACCACCGTGTGACGAGTGCGAGTAACAACGGCTTCTGCTCGGTAACGGCCTCCT
>PUMG01000140.1 GCA_003551265.1 Halovenus sp. | reverse complement strand
CACCCCACGTTCGAGATTGCGGCACTCACTGCGAGTGACGACAGCGCTGGACAGCCCTACCACGAGGTTGCAAAGTGGCGAATCGACTCCCCAATCCCGGACCACGTCGCTGAATCGACGGTTACCGAGACGTCTCCAGCTGCGGTTCCCGACGATATCGACATCCTGTTTTCCTCACTCCCGTCGGCAGTCGGTCGAGAGGTCGAGCCACAGTTCTGTGAGGCAGGCTACGTCGTCTCGTCGAACTCGTCGAACCACCGCATGGCAGACGACGTCCCGCTCACAATCCCGGAGATAAACGCCGAGCACATCGACCTCATCGAGGTTCAGCGTGACGAACGTGACTGGGACGGTGCACTCATCAAAAACCCGAACTGTTCGACGATAACCATGGTCCCGCCGCTCGCTGCTGTCGACGAGCTCGCTGGCCTCGAACGAGTCAACGTGGCAACGCTCCAGGCCGTCTCGGGTGCGGGCTACGACGGCGTCTCCTCGATGGAGATCATCGATAACGCCATCCCACACATCGGCGGCGAAGAACAGAAAATCGAGACCGAGTCTCGGCGACTGCTCGGAGAGTTCGACGGAGCAGCGGTCCACCTCCACGACGCGCGTGTTGAAGCCTCGTGTAACCGGATTCCGACGCTCGATGGACATCTGGAGAACGTCTGGGTCGACACCGCAGAAGCCGTGAGTACCGATGACGTCGCAGCAGCAATGCGTGCGTATCCGTCGCTGGACCTGCACAGTTCGCCGGACCAGCTGATTCACGTCTTCGACGAGCCGGACCGACCACAGCCACGTCTCGACCGAACGCGCGACGGCGGGATGACCGTCACCGCCGGTGGACTGCGCGAAACCGACGGAGGAGTTCAGTTCAACTGTCTCGCACACAATACCCTCCGGGGAGCAGCAGGTGCGTCGCTGCTCAACGGGGAGTTGCTGCACGAGCGTGGATATCTCTGAACGATAGCGAGCGCGGCGAGCGTTATGGGAGCTACTTTAACCATCGGGTGAGAGAGCAGGGATATGGAGCGAATCGACGTCGCAATCGTCGGCGGAGGGCCCGCCGGAACCTCCGCCGCGTGGACTGCCGCGGAGCGTGACGCAGAGGTGGTCGTCTTCGAGAAGGGAGTGCCACGGGCTGACCGCGAACAGCTTGGCCCAGATTCGACCGACGCCGCCGGCCTGCTCGATTACTGGATCGACCTGATGGATTTCGAGCCGGACGAGATTCCAGAGGAGATTATTCTGCAGCATCTCGACGGTGCTGACTTTCTCGGTCCGTCCGCGAAGCTCTCTATCGACCACACCGGCATCGACGCCTCGTACCCGCACTTCGGCTGCGCGTTCCACCGCGCCAGATTCGACGACTGGCTCCGCGAAGAGGCCGAAACCTCGGGTGCAAGCTACGAGGTGGGTGCCAGCGTGACCGAGGTAGAGACCGACCTCGACGGCGGGCACACCCACACGCTGACGCTCTCAAGTGGCGAACAGATCGAAGCAGAGTATCTCGTCCTCGCCGACGGTCCACAGCGGACCGTAACCATCGAGACACTCGACCAGTTCACGTCGCCAGAACGACGGATTGCAGACGTGCTCAACCCCTCGAAGGTCAACCACATCGCCTATCAGGAACACCGCGAGGTTCCCGAGGAGCTGTTCGAGCCACACCGGCTCAAGTTCTGGTGGGGTGTGATGCCCGGCCATACGGCGTACCCGTGGGTGTTTCCGAACGACGGAAACGTGGCACGCATCGGACTCACGATGCCAATCGGTCTCGACATCGACGACTACGACCACCGAGACTGGAAACTGCTCCAGGCGGAAGACGACCGGATTCCTCGCGGCAACGAGTACATCCGACGGCTGCTCGAACTGGAGTACCCCGAGTACGAACTCGACGACTTCCCACTCGTCGAGGACAGAGCAAAGCACAGGGGCACCGAAACGTACGCGATCTCGTCGACACAGCCCATCGAATCACCGACTGAAGCGGGGATTGCCGTCGTCGGCGGTGCGATGGGAGGTACCTCGGCGTTCCACGAGGGTGGTGACCATGTCGCCGTCAGAACCGGTAAAATTGCGGGCCGACTGGCATCAACAGACCGGATGGAGCGATACAACAGCGAATGGAAAAACGCACTCGGTGCCGAGGTGTTGCGAAACGTCACGATGGCGGAGGTGGTCAGGGAGTTCGGACCCGCCGACTGGGACTGGGCGTTCGAGACGACCGATTCGATGGTCAACCACGGTGAGTACACCCTCTGGAGTACGCTTCGCGCGGGTCTGTCCGGAGTGAAACTGCTGATGATGTACCGCCGGATGAAAAAACGCTTCGCCGACGGAGACTACGTGCAGTTCAGCGAATCCGAGTACAGATACTGACGGGTGAAACTTCGGCGAATTTCAGTCGAGCAATCGGCCGTGTTCGTCGATTTCGCCGTTTCGGATTCGTGTGCTGCTGATGCGCGTTCCGTCTTCGGCGACGACGAACGGTGCAGTGTGAATCTCCAGTCGCGGCAGCCCATTTTCAGCACGCATCTCGTTGAGTTCGTACGCCCGTCGCTGGGCTTTCGATTCGGGGGAGACAACGAGCGCGTTGATATCGTCTCGTGTGGCTGCCGGTCCGTGGGTGTCTTCGAGACGAACGATGTCGTAGGTGGTGTCGTAGATGTCGGCGAGTTTCGCCAGTTCCGTATCGAGGCGCTCTCGACGCTGGTCGAACTCCCCGAGTTTCGCCACGTGGTCCGGATCACTTCGTGTCTGTCTGGCAACCGCAGAATCCGTCAACCCCACGATAACGTGCCCATCACCGGCTCGGTCCTGGCTCGCCGTCTGAAACGCCGTGTGTAACAGCGCTCTGTGTCCGTTGTGGACGGGTGTGAACGTCCCTCCAAGAATCGCAATCCGGTCGCTTCGAGTCACACCACCCTGTTGATGCTCGGTCGTGGTATACGTACTGGTCTTCGGTCACCGCTTTGAGGCCACCTCCAGTAGACGGTGAATACTTGCCGCTGGAGTACGTACCTCTCCTTGCGTGCCCCAGTCCCCGCCTGAGCGAACCTGCACAGGTGCGATGACGCGCGGAGAACCCGGGCATGCGACAGTAGTTCGCGCTCGCGGTATCCGCCGCGCGTGCACCCAGGAGATTCGTTCTCCCTGCGCCCGCACGAGGGTTAGCCAGCTGACGTGGCACACCGCCCGGGATGATGCTGGTCGTTAGTGTTCGGGCGCACATTACCGAACGTTGAGAGGTACTGAGTCTCAACCACCCATTTTTGTAACAACCCGCTCCTGGATCGTCTCCCGGTAGCGATGGCTTGATTCGGCGTCGAACTCCACAGAGAGCACCTGCGACCCATCACGTTCAACAGCGTTCGTGAACGCATCGACGAACTCCGTCCGCGTGTCCAGCCGTTCGAACTCGAAGTCGTACAGGTCGGTAGTCACGGAAAAATCCAGTCCGTGAGGTGTTCTGAACTGCTCGGTGAAGGGCGGGTCGAACCTCTCAACCGGGAGCTTGTGGAAGATACCGCCCCCGTCGTTGTCGACGAGCACGATGGTCGCATCGACGTTACAGCGCGAGAGTGCGAGTAAGCCGTTCATATCGTGATAAAACGCCAGGTCTCCTGTGACGAGAATCAACGGCTCGTCACTGGCACTTCCCGCACCGAGAGCGGTCGAGATGATGCCGTCGATACCACTCACACCACGGTTCCCGAGAACGGTCACCGACTCCGCACGCGGACGACCGAACCGGTCGAGATCACGCACAGGCATACTGTTCGAGACGAACAGCGTCGACTCAGAGGGGAGGTGTTCTGAGACTGCCGCGAGCACGCCGCCTTCGAAAAAGCGTGCCTCACACGCCTCGCTCACGAGGTCCCAGTACCACTGTTCTGTCCGCTCGAAACGCTCGCTGTATGCTGAATCGGCTGGCGAATGTACCATCCCAGCCAGTGAGGTAGTGAGTCGCGTTGGGTCGGCAGCCACGAGGTCGGTCGCGGTGAACTCGGCTTCCGGCCACCCACCAGCGCCGTCGACGACGAACTGGCGAGCATCGACGCGGGCAAGATACTTCCGGAGCACTTTCGACGTGGGTGATGCACCGAAGCGAACAACGACCTCGGGCTCCGGCCAGTCACAGCCGTCGAGATAGGCGTCGTATCCCCCGCAGATGAGACAGTCCTCGACGCGCTCACTGAACCGATGACCCGAGAGCGGGTCAGCGAGGACAGGGTACTCGGTCGCTCGTGCCAGTCGAGACAGCGCATCCCGTGATGGTGTTGGTTGGGTAGCCGGGCCGCAGACAATCAAGCCGCAGTCTGCGTCGTCGATTGCCGACGCAACCTCTCCCAGTTCGGACGAATCGAGTTCTGGGTGACCCTGTACAGTCTCGACGAACGGCCCAGACCGCCCATCCATCGCGAGCGGTGCACATTCGGACAATTCATCAGGAACGTCCCCCGGAACTAGAGTCGGTTCCAGTGGCTTCCGGAACGGAACGTTCAGATGGACTGGACCGGGAGGTGTTCCCGTTGCGTTCGCGAGTGCACGGGCAGCTGCGACACGGAGCGAGCGCAGTTTACGGGGGTCTGCCTCCGGCTCTGGGAGCTGGCGATACCAGCGGACTGCATCGCCGTAGAGTTTTATCTGGTCCGTTGTCTGGTTCGCACCGCTGTCGTGCAACTCCGGTGGGCGATCGGCGGTGAGCAACAGCAACGGCACGTTGCTCTCGCTCGCTTCGAGTACGGCGGGGTGGAAGTTCGCCGCAGCAGTCCCCGACGTACAAACCACCGGCGTCGGCCGTCCCGTTCGGCGACTCCGTCCGAGCGCAAAAAACGCACCCGAGCGCTCGTCCAGGTGTGAGAACGTCTCGATAGCCGGGTGTGCGTCGAAGGCGAACGTGAGCGGTGTCGACCGACTGCCGGGACAGAGACACACTGCGTCGACACCGCCTGCCGCAAGTTCCTCGACGAGCACCGTCGCCCAGAGCGTGTTTCGGTTCGGATACGCCATGCTATCGGTCGAACTCGTCGAGAATCGGGCGGAACTTCAACTGCAGTTCGTCCCACTCCTGGTCAGGATTGCTGTCCGAGACGATACCCGCACCGGCAAACAGCGTCGCGGTGTTTCCTTCGGTGACCGCCGAGCGAATTCCCACGACGAACGTGCCGTCTCCGTTCTCGTCGACCCATCCAACCGGCGCTGCGTACCACCCTCGGTCAAACCCCTCCAGTTCACGAATCGTCCGGCACGCGCTGTCCGGTGGCAGACCACCGACGGCTGGCGTCGGATGGAGCTTCTCGACCAGTTCGAGGACGTGACGGTCCTCGGCAAGCGTCGCCCGAATCGGCGTCTGGAGATGCTGGACATTCGAGAGCTTTCGAACAGTCCGCGTGCCAGTTTCGAGGTCACCAGTGACACCATCGAGTTGCTGTCGGATGGCATCGACGACGAGCGAGTGCTCGTGTGCGTTCTTCTCGCTCTCACGTAACTGCGTGTCCAGCCAGTCGTCTTCGTCTCTGGTGTCGCCACGTCCGATAGACCCAGCGAGTGCTTCCGTGTCGACTGTCCGTCCACGCAACCGAACGAGACGCTCCGGAGTTGCGCCGAAGAAGGCACGTCCCTCGACAGCCTCGAACAGAAACCGGTGACAGCTCGGATACGAGGTGCCGAGACGGGTGAGAATGTCCACGACATCCGGTTCACTCTCCAGGGCAACCGACAGCGACTGTGCGAGCACGACCTTCTCGAGGTCCCCGTGTTGAATCCGGTCGACAACGGACTCCACCTGTCTTCGCCACGCTTCGAGATCCGGTGTGCGCCGCCTGCTCTGTAGTTTCGGTGGACTGCCAGCACCGAGTTCCGGAAGTGACTCAATTCGTTTGCGCCAGCGTTCGAGACGTGCTGTTGCCACCTGTCCGGCGTCAGGGCCGGTGGCTGCAGTCGTCAGCCACGTGCCGTCAGAACTCACGCTCAACTGCACGGCCGGCAGAACGAACTGCGAATCAGGATACTGTTGCCAGGGACCATCAGCTACGAGCTCACCACGAGCACTCGTGAACGCAAACCCACCGAACAGCCGAGGTCTAGCACCCACAGGGAGCGAATCCGGGGTCTGCAACCGCTCGAACAGCTGTTCGGCGTTCGTCTGGAGCTGTTCGAACCGGTTCTCTCCCGAGGCGGTGAGTGTTGCGGCGGCTCCGCCAGCAGCAATCGTCGTCGTCGGGGACGCCCACGCAACGCGTGAACTACCCAGCATCCGAAGGAAGGACCGGATGGGTGTCGTCTCGACCGGACACCCCCGGACAACCCCACTGAGACTGAGTCCAACTGGCCGACTCTCTCCACGGATAGACTCCATTCGTTTCGACTTTGCACCGGAGACCCTTTGATACCGTCGGTTGAAATCCGGTGAGCCCTACACACCTGAGAGGGCTTATCGAACCTGTTCAGAGCCGTGTCTTGCGAGTATTCAAACTTCCGTTTTCGGATAGGCAGAGAATATTGAGAATTAATTAGCCAATATTCCAATTCCGGGGAACATACCCCCGTCAGTTTTAAATACCCCTCAATCAAAGCCACTGACGTTGCGATGCCAAAGGTAGAGATCACTATCCCGGAACATCTCGAAATGCAGATCACCCAGCTCGTCGAGCAGGGCGAATTTCTCAACCGCGAGGAGGCGGTCGAAGAACTCATCGCCACGGGTCTGAAAGCCTACAAGACGAGTGGCCCAGTCGACGACGACAGTGGCCCAGGCTTTGAAGACGACGGCATGATGGGTCACGACGACGAGTACGTCTTCTAGCTCTTCGAGTGTTCGGTCCCGCCAGACGGAGAACCGCCTGCTGACCAGATTCGACCGAGTCCAAACATACTTTAACTGAAACCGCTTTGTTGGAGACACCTATGCACAAAGACGAACTACTCGAACTTCACGGCCAGATGGTCACCATCATGGAGTACTTCAAGGAACTCGAAACCGTAGAAGAGGGTCTTTTCGACCAGTATGAGGAACTCAACGTGACCCCGAACGACGTCCACATGTCGAAAAGCGAGCATAAACACGCCGTGTTCGTCCTCGGCAACGCGCTGGCGAACGCGATGAGCGACGACGAGTTCTCCGACGCCGGCCGTGTCGGCAAGCGCATGAAAGAACTGGCCGAAGACGCCGAGAGCAAACTGTAGTTACGCCCCTTCGAACTCGGGTGTTCGCTGTTCGAGAAACGCCCGAACCCCTTCGTCGAAGTCTGCCGTCTCGAAGGCCGTCGCAATCGCATCTACTTCTGCCTCGATGACGTCGTCGAACGACCGTTCGAGTCCCCGCTGGAGAAGCGCCTTCGAGTGTTTCAATCCGACGGTCGGTCCTGTCGCAACGTTCTCAACGTACTCGTCCGCTCGCTGTTCGAACTCCGCTGTTGGATACACACGATTGAACAGTCCCAGGTCGCCCGCCTCTTCTGCGTCGAGCAAATCGCCAGAGTAGACGAGGTCTTTCGCCGTGTTCTCGCCCACCATCCGTGGCAACAGGTAGGATGTTCCCGAATCGACAGACAGACCGACGCGTCGGAAGCCGAAGCTGATTTCGGCTCGTTCACTCGCCAGCACCACATCACAGGCAATCGCGAGCGAGGCACCAGCGCCGTAGGCTGGCCCGTCGACTTTCGCGACAGTTGGAATCGAGCACTCGTACACTCGCTGGACGGTTCTGTTTATCGGAAACGCAGCCTCGTCCATCAGCTCCTCAGTCTCTCTGTCACTCGTCAATCCCTCCAGCATTAACTCGATGTCACCACCTGCACAGAACGTTCCCTCGCTCCCTTCGAGCACGACACATCTGGCGTCGCTGGTCTCGATGTCTTCGATTGCCTCTGTGAGCGCCGTTGCAGCATCGAGCGTCAGTGCATTTCGCAGTCCGGGGTTGTCCATCGTTATCGTCGCCCGTTCATCGTGGATATCGTACTCAACAGGTGCCATGTACGTCGCTTCACCTGTGCACGCATAGCGCTTGTGCTCGAATCCATCCGAACCCAAATACAGTCTGATTGTGGTCCGTCAGTATCAGTCCCTGATGTGGATATCACCGAACAGGGAAACGCCGGTGACGACAAGGTGGGGTTGCTCGTGCGACGGTCCTGGTTCGTCGGGTTCAGGGCGGCGGTCGGTCGTGTCTCCGAGGAGGTTGAGCGTATCCAGGCGGACGTCCCACTCCCGAGGAACACGGACTTCGGTGTCGCCGAAGACTGCGACCGCCTCGATGACTGCAGGTCTCGCTCTGACGTCAGCCTCTCGAAGGTCGAGGAGGGCGTTCCCGAAGACGGAGACGACTTCCCCGCCTGTGAACTGCTCAGTTCGGAGACGGCGCTCGTCGCTCCCGAACACGGCGATGGAGACTGTTTCTTTCGCCGTTCCGACCCCTTCGAGACGGATGCGCTGTCGACGCCGGGACCGGTTGAACATTATCAGAACGCCGAACAGCACGACAAACAGCGGCCACCACGTCGAAATCGTCCCGTCGGGAAGGAGGCCGATGTTGCGAAGAAAGAACGCCCCCGCGATGGCGATGACCATCACCGGTCCCACGAGGTTGCGGAACTCGCTCCGAACCAGCGCCCAGAGTCCGAGAAGGACAAAAATCAGAGGGAGCCACTCCCAGACGGACGTCATTTCGATCGCGTCAGTAGTCGCCAGCAGTAACAACAGTCCGATGACGACGATGATACCGCCTGTGGTGAACCGGTCGACCAGGTTGTCCGACATGTTCTCTTATTCTCAGAGAGCCTGTATAATCCTACGGACCAATTTCGTCACGCGCCTTCAACAGCTCGCTCCGGTTCGAACACGTACATGTGAGCGATGTTGATATCATAGAATACCGTTCCCTGTGGCATCCGATAGAACCGCCAGAGTGCGTAGGCATCACCCACTGAGCCAGCGGTATTCAACACGAGGACGAAAAACGCCACCGTGGCAATCAGCGGCTGGGGCACCGCGAGCAACGGCAGGCAGACGACCGTGATGATGGCTAACGGGGCGATGCCAACTCGGAGGTTGTGCTCGCGGGTATGGAACTGGTGGAACACTGCCGCATACACTGCCCCAAAGCGCCAGTAGACGCCGTAGTTCACGTCGTAGCCGTAGCGCTGGAACACCAGACCGTGGAGCAACTCGTGAAAGACGGCGACGGTCAAAAAGGCGAACAGCATCGGAATTGCCACTCTGGAGAAGTCCAGTACAAGCGTGATTTCTCCCTCCGTGGCGGTGTCGAACACCACTGGCAGAACATCCGTCCCTTGCAACAGGACCAGAAGAACTCCGTAGATGATGGTGAAGACGACAGTCAGTACCACCCCGGTCAGAAGAAGCGGCAGTTTGGGATACTCGAACTGGTACGGCTCACTGTACCCCTCTGGGGTCGGTGGCGGGGAGATATCCTCAGCCTGATCTTCAGCCGCCGCAATGGCATTCTCATCAATCATTGGTCTCTGGCTCGGTACCAGTCGAGGGTTTGTTCTATCGCCTTCTCGTGGGGTGTCGGGTCGGCCCCGAAGGCGTCTGCAAACTTCGAGTGGTCAACGACGAACGGCTCCTCGAAAATGTACATCGTCTCTCGCAGTTCCTTCAATTCACCAGAGAATGTCGAAACCACACGGAACATCCAGGACGGCATCGGTCGAAGGCGAGCGTCGGTTCCTGCACTCTCGCAGACGAGGTCAACGAACTCACGGGTTGTAATCGTCTCTGCGGCTGGAACGTGCCAGGCTTCTCCCAGCGCTTGCTCGTGTTCGCCGAGTGTGACCAGTGCGTCCGCGAAATCGTCGATGTAGGTATAGGTGTGCAACGTATCGGGATTCCCGAGCACGGAGATTGATTTCCCGGCCAGGGCGTTTGCAAAGACACGTTCGCCAACTGATGAGATGGTTACGTGGGGCCCGTAGAAGTCGCTCGCTCGGCCAATCGTCACATCAACTCGTCCCGACTCGTGTGCTTCGAGCGCAGTTTGGGCCATCGCGGCCCGGGTCCGACCCTTCCGGCCGGTGGCCTCGTGGGGCAAATCCTCGGTAAGCTGTTCGTCGGTCGGGCCGTACAGATAACAGTTGTCTGCAACGACAAGCCTTGCATCGGTTTGCTCGGCGGCATCTATTGTATTGTCGAGTAACGTCGGAAACAGCGCAGGCCAGTCAGTGTACGCTGGCTGCACACAGAAGTAGACGGTTGAGGCATCATCGATAGCTTGCTGTGCCTCCTCAGCGTTGCTGAGGTCGGCCTGCTGAACGGATATCCCCGCTGGGAGCGCTGCCTCACCGGAACGATTCACTGCACGAACGTCTTCGCCCTGTTCAGATAGCGTTCGAGCGAGCGACAGCCCGAGCGGGCCAGTGCCAAGAATAACATGCGTTTTGCTCATAGATTACGTACGCTTCACAAGCATATATAACTGGATACGTATTCTGGTTCCTTGAAAAGGGTCGTCTGATCAGATTACGCACTTCTCACTCGGTGCCGAGTCGTTGTTCGACGAATGCGGCGAAATCGTTGGCAAAGGCCTCGACTTCATCCCAGTCCGTGTATTCATAATCCTGTGAAGTGTCCACGTCACCGGTGGCACCCTTTGCGATTCGTTTCATCAGGAGTCGCTTGAGAAAGCCGTACTTGGAGTACCGAAGCGCACCGCCGAACAGCCCGATTCGATCGGGATTCCAGCCTGTCGATTCGAGTAGCGAGTCGACGTACTCTGCAGCGATGGCTTGTCGTTCTGGGGCGTCACTCACCGACGAAAGCGATACCTGGAAGAACGCAGTCGGACGCTTTTCTAGTGCCTCACGGCGGGTCTCGATGAACTCCTGAATACCGCTGTGGTGTTTGCTGACGTGTACTGACGACCCGACGACCACGGCGTCGAACTCGGTGAGCAAGAACTCATCAGGCAGCGTTTCGACATCCACCTTCGTGACGTCGTGATCCCTGTCCTCGAGAGTTTGTTCCAGTCGGTCTGCAATCGTTGCAGTATGACCCTCTCCGGTTCCGTAGACGAGCAGCACTGTCGCCATAGTAAAGACCCGGCTGCCAGAGTCAAAGCTGTCCACTACTATCAGAATATTGAACTATATGACCAATCAGTACGAACCCACGCAACAGAGAGATCGTCTCTGGACGTACGAAGAACCACTCCGATATCGGGGTATCGAGATGGGACACACCATGTCGGTCATAATTGTTCCGTCGACCGGTATATCCACCCAGACGTGATTTGATCAAGCCCCGCCGTCGCAAACCAGCAGTATCGCGGTCTGTGCTCAGCGATTCGGCTACAAGAGGTGTAACGGAGTCACGCCCGGGTGGATAGTCATCCTGCATTTGGTCTCGCTGTGAGGTACAGAGTATTTCATGAAACATCTTTATCTATGAACGCCACAAAACTATTGATTATGAGTAAGACAGATACCACAGATAACTCTGAAAAAGAGGTTGTCTCCGTCACGAAACACGGCCAAGCTACCATTCCAAAGCGGTTCCGTGAGAAGCTTGGAATCGAGGCACCGGGGAAGGTACTGTTCCGAGAGACCGAAGACGGGGAAGTGGTCGTCGAACACGTCCGCTCGCCGAGCGAGATGCGTGGCTTCGCCACTCGCGGCGAGGCGAGCATCGACAAGCCAGCGACCCAGATACTTCGCGAGAAACGCGAGCATGACCAGAGTGAGCGCGACGCTCGCTTCTCGACGGAGGACTGATGGCGATACCTAGCCACGTGGTGTTCGACGCCGAGCCGTTGATCGCTCACGCCGACGATGAAATCGGGAGTAAAGTCGTTGAAAAATACCTTGATGCGGTCGCCGCTGAGGACACTACCGGCTACGCTTGCTGCGTGAACCTCGCGGAGGTTCGATACACTATCACACGGAAGTACGACCGCGACATCGCCGACGAGTATCTCGACTGGATTTCTGATCTCGGAGTCGAGACTGTAGATATCGGCAACGCCTGGGTGGAAGCATCCGAGTACATCCTCATGTACAATCCGGCACTGGGGGACTCCTTCGCGCTGGCAACCGCGAAGACCATCGAAGCGACGCTTCTGGTTGGTGGCGACGACGACTACGACGAAATCTCGGACATCCCGATTGAACGGTTCCGCGACGGATCGGGATGAAAAAACACTGGTTCATAGTGGATTAGAGGCGGAAACCCACGGATTCTCCCGACAACCTGCGAAGGTAGCTTACAGCAAAAAACAACCCGATGAGCGGAGGGACAATCGTCCCGACGAGAATTGGGGCTGAGATTTCAATCCCCTCCTGAATGTCAAGAACCGTAATCGCCGTGAGCGTCGGTGCGACCAGCGCTGCAAAGACCAGCAACACTCCTGTACAGACGTATCCCCACGGCTGTCGGCGGTGAAGCCAAAGGGCAGAGATTGACCGGAACCAGAATGCCGAGATCGACAACGTACGTGTGCGCTGCTTCCGGCCCGAACTGTGCAATTCCGGACGGAAGCTCATCCGCGAGCAGGGCAGGAACGATGTCGAACAGCCACATGGATGCCAGACCGACTGCAGCCACTCCCAGAAATCCGACGTACAATCGCGTGGAACGTTCTTTCTCGAGTGCGTCGTAGATTTGATTCGGGTCTGTCCGTACGACACCACTGAGGAGTGTGAACAATGAGATGGCAAAGAGTGCAACGTAGCCGAGGAAGAAGTCGCTGTAGGCGACGACGAACGCGTAATGAGTCCACATATAAGCCGTAAGCTAACCCACGACTAAAGTCGTGGGCTTTCACCATGGACTCCCGCTCTAACCAAATCTGGTGCGGCTGTGACGCCGCTCGCGTTCAACATCCCGGTGTTCAAGCGCACGCCTACGGGTGCGCCTCCTCCGCCTCCGTTCTGGTTGCGAAGGAGTCTGTAGCCGATGTTCTTCGCCGCGTTGTAGTCCGCGTGAT
>PUMG01000257.1 GCA_003551265.1 Halovenus sp. | reverse complement strand
CTGACGGCGGTCTGTTGCCGGAGGATTCACAGGCAGGCGAGGAATACGTCGTCGAAGAGCGAGACGACCGTCTCTACGGGCGGGGAGCAGCGGACATGAAAGGTGCAGTCGCTGCTGCGATGTGTGCTTTCAGGGATGCAATACTTCCGTCGGGTGACTCCTCTGCAGACGGATGCGAACTTGTGTTCGCTTCCTTCGTGGGCGAGGAGGTCGGAGGCGTCGGTGCTCGCGGCGCAATCGAAGACGGGTTCGTCCCCGACTACGCGGTCGTCGGCGAAGGCTCGACAGGCTACTCCACTGACGGGGTGACAGACGTTGCGATTGCCCACAGAGGACGGCGCGCGAGCACCATTTCCGTCGAAGGTACTGCCGCACACGCGAGCGAGCGAGCGGTGGGAGTGAACGCGATCTACCGGGCGGTCGACGCAATCGATGTCGTCCGGGAGCTTCCGTTTCCGGAGACGACAGTGCTCGGACAGCAGATGGAAGGCTCGCTCGCAGTCACTGAAATAGACGGCGGATCAGCGTGGAACGTCATTCCCGATTCGTGTACAGTGACCATCGACGAACGGACCGTTCCGGGTGACCGTGCACCACTCGAACGAGTCGAGAAGCTTCCGGGTGTGACGCTCACTATCGACCAGGATCTGCCCCCGATGGCCTGTACGGACGGGTGGTTCGCCGACCTCGTTCTCGATGCAGCGAGCGCCAGCCAGCGGGGTGAGCCAGCCCACGTTCTCAAGCCTCACGCGACCGACGCGGGGTGGCTCGCGAGTGCGGGGACGACCTGTGTCGTCTGTGGTCCAGCAGAACCTGGTGAGGCTCACACCGACAGCGAGAGCGTCTCGATTTCGGTTCTCGGCCGCTGTTACGACATATACCGGACACTTGCTGAGGATTTCACTCCGTGAAGAGTGTGTCAGAGAATAGTTCTCAACTCTCGGTTCTATCAGTAATTGCGCAGTACAGGGCAAGTCGTAATCGATGAGAACTAATATTAACAGAGATTATTCATATCCGAGGTGCTGAATACAACGCGCGAATGTGGCACTGGCTGAGAGATGATCTGCAAAGGATAGTAGCCGGTCAGTATAGGATGCGTTTATAACATTCTACCGCTATGGATGGATCATGGATAGTACAGATGTTCTGAGGATCGGGGTCGGCATTCTCATTGGACTCATTTTCGCAGTGATCGCAAGCCGTTTTACCGGTGTTGAGCTACGACTTCTCATTTCGGGAATTGTGATGGCTCTAATTGTTGCAGGTGTCGTACTCTTTCTACTCGGGAAAGTTCCAGCGACCGGTTCATAAACACATGTAGCGGGCGAATCTTTCGTCACTTTCTGTGTGAATCAAGCAAGGTCGGGGTGCTGCACTGATTCTCTATATTCAACACTGTCGAACAACTCGTGCTGAACTCACAGCGCGAACGTGGCAAGCCACTCTACCAAACCCAGGAGTGAATCGGATCGGTCGGTGTAGAGACTGTAGTCATCATCTGTGTTCACCACAGACTACGTTTATCAAAGAGGAACTCTCACTAGTAGCTATGGCTTCCGCTGTTCCTGATGAGGGTGAGGAGTGGTTTTGGAAGCGCCATTCGAACCCAAAAAGCGTCTGGACGCGAATTTCGCTCGCTCCTGCTATTGCGTATGCTATTTACCGGCGTTCTTGGCGTCTCTTGGTACTCTCGATACTGTGGGGAGTAGTCAATCCAATCGTATTCTCCCCACCCAAAGATGAAGAAGCATGGATGACACGGGGTGTTCTCGCTCAACAGTGGTGGGTTCGAGAAGAAGGCCACGGTATCCTCGGGGTATCCAAGCCAAACATATTTAGCACGGCAGCTGTGCTGACAAGCATCTACACGCTGTATGCTGCATGGCGTCAGCGCCCGCTGAAGACTGCTCTTGGAACCATTCTGACCGTCGTGCTGAACTTCTGGTGGTTACGGCATCTGGTTGATCGTTACGACAGACGTGTTACGTAGGGGTAATCGCCGTACCAAATACGCAGATTCCATAGTACGGCTGGTTCGATACATCGAGAGCGGAAGAAACGCATTTGCCGTGCTGCACTTATCCTCGTAGTCTTCTATACCAACGGAGATATTATTTTTATCTGATATTATCTTCACCGCTCAATCAACAGCCCAATTGAGCAGTTGAGTCGTATAATCCACGGTGAAATCAAACCATGAGAATAATTATCTAACACGCTCCTCCGTGAAACCTCTCTTACTCGCACGGCGACCGAAGAGAGCCATGCGAACATCCGGACAGTTCAAAACCAAATCACGTACTGGCGAAGTGAAATCTGTCAGAAGTTCGCTTCGCCAGTGTATCAACGGATTCATCTGCACAGGTAGTCCTACATCGACGTATGGC
The DNA here is from genome assembly GCA_003551265.1 of Halovenus sp. Classification (GTDB taxonomy): domain Archaea; phylum Halobacteriota; class Halobacteria; order Halobacteriales; family Haloarculaceae; genus Halovenus. Next base: position 443 of record PUMG01000257.1, on the reverse strand, counting down.
ACAGGAGGCACGTTCGGTCGAGGAGACGTACGAGGAGTTTCTCACACACGTTCGGCGGTATCACTACCTTGGTGACGCATCGGGAATACTACGCTGGGACCAGCAGGTGACGATGCCCGAAGGGGGTACGCCAGCGCGCTCGAAACAGAGCAGCACGCTCTCGACGCTCACACACGAACTGATAACGGACGACCAGCTGGCAGTGTGGCTCGACGAACTCGACGGCGCGGTCGACGACGAGCAACAGGCAGTCGTTCGAGAGGTTCGTCGAGCACACGAGCGTGCTGTGGCAGTACCCGAAGACCTCGTCAAACGCCTCAGCGAGGCGCAGTCGAACGCGCTGCCGGTGTGGGAGCAAGCGAAAGCAGACGCTGATTTCGAGGCGTTCGAGGAGACGCTCACAGAGATGGTCGAACTTCGCCGTGAGTACGCCGCGGCTATCG
>PUMG01000256.1 GCA_003551265.1 Halovenus sp. | reverse complement strand
GGGCGGAAATCCGCCAGGATTTTCGCCCGCCAGTTCTTGTTGGTGACAATCTGTCCGGGCTGGTCGGCACCGGAAGACAAAACCTCTTCCGAGACTCGCGAACCTGCGGTTCGCTCACCCCCGGACTGTCGTCCGGTTCCTCACGGCCCTCTGTTACTATCTCACTGTTGCCATCGTACATCAGCGAGCGTGCGCTGGACGGCCTGTTCCCCCACGGCCACGGCGAGTTTCTCGTAGCCTGCCCGTGTCTGTGGGTCTGCGGCATCAGCGACGAGTCGCGAGACGATGAACTCGGGAGTTGAACGACCGACTGACCCGAACCGTGGCTGGTAGTCGACTTCGAGTTCGAGGTCGGGCGTCAGCCCCTCTGCAAAGATGCCGTCAGTCCGTGCCTCCTCGGGAAGTGGTTCGAGGTCGTCTGCGAGGTGGGTGACGAAGACGCCAATTGCATCTCGCTCGACGGTCAGCGTCACGAGTCCGTGGAGTAAATTTGCAGCACTGCCTGGTTCGGTGATCGCCTCGAACTCGTCGACGAGCATCAGCGTTCTCCCAGTCTCCGTAACAGGGGGAACGACCGACCGCAGCGTCGATTCGAGGACTCCTGCGTTGAAACTCGCGTGTCGGCGGTGAAAGACGATGGCGTCGACCAGATGAATCTCTGCCTGTTCGGCCGGAACTGGAAGCCCCATCTGAGCGAGCAGCTGTATCTGACAGAGTGTTTCGAGCAACGTCGTCTTGCCGCCGCTGTTCGCCCCAGTCAAGACGGCGACTCGCTCGCCTTGCGGTGGACGTGTAGTTCCCCGAACACGCAGGTTGTGGTCGCCGACGGCGTACGTCACTGGCTGGACGCTCTTGCCCGTGGCTTCGAGGAACACGTTCCGCGCGCTCACGACGCCTGCGACAGGGCTGTCTCGAATCTCCGGCCTCGTCAAACCGAACTCGCGTGCGAACCGGGCCAGTGAGACCGAGAGTCCAATGCCCTCGACGGCCGAGACGGCGGTTTTGACGTCGTCTTCGGCATCTTCGAGAGTCGCTTCGAACGCCGCCGCAACGGTCTGCTCGCGTTCGTCGACATCGGCGCGGACCTCACTGACGAGCGTCCGAAGCGTCTCTCCGACGAACTCCCGTGCATCGGTCGCTTCAGTGGGCATCGCCTCACGTATCTGGACGAGGTCGACGTCGGTTTCGGCAGCAATGTGTCGTGACAGCCCCTCACGAAGCTCAGTCACCTCTCGTGCGCCAGATTGCACGGCTTCGAGCACTGGCTCGGGCGTCGCAGCGAGGTCCTCGACCGAACCAAGTTGTGTGCGAAGCCCGTCGAGCGTTTCGTCCGCTCCGGTCTCAACTCGCCTGCCAGAGCCTCCGAGCCCAAGCAGCGCTGCACTCGCGTCTTCCAGCACCTCGGTATCGAGCGCAGAAAGCGGCTCGAACAGGTCTCCCGACAGGCCGAGTTGTGCAAGCGAGAGCGCAGTCTCGACCGTTGCTCGTCTCCCACCTCGCTCGTCGTAGTTCTCGAAAATGTCACAGACTGTCTCGCGCTCTGTCTCCGAGAGGGCGTCCCAGCTCTGACGGGCGTCGAGCACTCGGTCGAGTCGTCGCTCGATGTCGTCTCGTGTTTCGAGCGGCGTGAGAATACGAATTCTGTCCGCGGCTGTCTCGGTTACGGCGTACGCGCTGATAGACTCGAGCAACTGCTTGTACACGCTTCGTGCATCAGCAGTCGCGAGGACGTCCATCGCGTCACCGCCGCTCGCGTATCTGAGAATACGGGTTGCACGCCCACGCGAGAGCCCGGCGTCAGTCAGCGTGCGGACGTCCCGACTCTCGATTGCGTCGATTGCCGCGGGGACACCGAGCTCTTGGGTGAGCAGGTCACGGGTCTTCGGCCCGATGCCCCAGTAGTCCTCCAGTCGCATCGCCTGTGGACTGTCAGGCCACCGTCTTAGCTCTTACTGACGAACGAACAGCATCAATCCCAGAACGTTCGTGTTCGTGCATACTCTCGCTCACGGGAGAGGATATCGCGGTAGAATTCGTCTTCGTCCTCTCTGAGTTTGTTGATGATACGGGCAGCGTTCCGGGGACCGACCCCTCGTGCGGCGAGCGCGATGACCGCCTGTTTACCGTGACCCTGTACGAGACTCGCTGACTGATACGCTCGCTGTGTCTGTTTTTCTTCTGTTTCGGTCTTGTCGGTCGCTCTGACTGCACTGACTGTCTCCTCGTCCCAGGGGTTGAGTGCTGCAATCCGGGTCGAGCCACACTCCGGACACGAGGGCTGATCACGAACACGTTTGACCGCAGTCGTACGTTTCCAGTCCTGACAGTGGAGACAGAACAGGATGACGCGGTCGTTCTGGATACGCTCTTTGACCGTTCTGATGACACTGGCGTCGGCGTTCTCGGGTGTGAGCAACTCCGTGCCCGAGCCACGACCGCCAGTTCCTATCGGCGTGTGACCGGCGACAGTCTCGATGACAATCCCCTCTGACTGGATACGCGAGAGGACGTCTCTCGCCGCTTCAGTCGCAAGTTCCTCGTGGAGTATCTCCCTGACTGCCTCGTCGTAGACAGGCGTGCCTTCGAGCGCATCCATGAGCCGACCCTTGCCAAACCGTGTCGGGCCACGTGAGCGCCACCGCTTGAGTGCGCCGAAACTCGCTGCAATCTGTGCAACCTTGAACTTCAGGACGTCAGCGTGTTTCAGGCTGAGTTCGATGATTGGCTCGACGTGGTCGGGGTCTGTCTCCTGCAGGACCGCCACGACGTCAGTTGCGCCCACCCCCGATGGAACGTCGAGTTCGATGCGATACGGGTCGGTTTCCAGTCCCACGCTCGACCCTGTCTGCTGACCGAGCAGGGCTGAAATGACTCGCCCGAGCGTCTCGTTCGTTCTGTGGCCGAAACACGCGTTGACGACGATTGCGTTCTTCCCCGACTCGACGAGTATGACCTCGTCTGTCGGAACAGGATGCCCGCCGTCCACGTGTGAAGAGAGCGTTTCGAGCCCGCTTTCGATGGTCTCTGCTTTCACTTCGTATCTGGCTGAGAGCGAGCGTGCAATCGACTTCGGGGTACCCCCGGTTTCGAGTTGTGCTCCTGCGACGCCTCGGAGTTCACCAACGTCCGTTGCAACGGGTTGGGGAACCGGAATCTCCTGACCACTCCAGGACGGGACCTCACCTGCTGGGTCCTCGATAGGCGAGACAGTCACGACTTCCTCCTCTTCGTCGACGCTGGTGATGCGCCACATCTCGCCCCGCTGGATGAACACCTCTCCAGGCTCGGCGAAGTTGACGACGAAGCGCTCGTCGAGCGTTCCAATCTGTCTCCCGCTCGCGACATCCTCGACGTCGTAGGTCGTCTCGTCGGGTATCATCGAGAGGTTCCGGTAGAAGTACTGCCAGGTGCCTCGCCGTTTCTCCAGCATATCCTCTTCCTCATCGAGCCAGACGACGCGGTTGTTCGCGAGTTCGCGGACGATTGTTTTGAACTGCCCCGGCGTCAACTCCTGAAACGGATACGCTCGTGTGATGATTTCGTACGCCAACATCGCACTCACCTCGCCGAAGTCCATCACCACTCCGGCGATCTGGTTGGCCACCGTGTCGAGACTGTTGTGATGAATATCGGCCGGTTCGACGTTCCCACTGCGCGCGCGGTGAGCGATGACCAGCGATTCGAGGACATCGTCGGGGTGGCTGGTGAGAACCGTCCCCGAGGAGACGTCACCTTCCCGGTGTCCCGCACGGCCGATTCGCTGGAGCAGGCGTGCGACCTGTCGCGGGCTGTTATACTGGATGACGTGGTCGACGTGACCGACATCGATGCCGAGTTCCATCGAGGACGTACAGAGCAGTCCGTCGAGTTCACCGGTCTTGAACCGGGATTCGACCTCGATTCGGGCGTCTCTGGCGAGCGAGCCGTGGTGGACGCCGATGTTCGTCCCGAGTTCTTTCAGTCGTGAACCGAGCGCTTCGGCTGTCTGGCGTGTGTTGACGAATATGAGTGTCGCTTCGTGCTCGGTGACGAGTTCGTCGATAACACGGACGTGGCTGGCGACGGTGGCGTCAGTGACGAGTTCCTGTGCGAGTCGCTCGTCGTCGTCGGTCACTTCTGGCGTATACACGTCGAGATCGAGCGCGCTTCCGACGTCCACCTCCGCGACAGTCCACTCCCGATTACCGGTGAGCAACCGTCCAATCTCGTCAGGGTCGTCGACCGTTGCGGAGAGACCGATGCGCTGGAACGGTCCCGCGAGCTCCACGAGTCGTTCGAGCCCGATAGCCAGCTGTGTCCCGCGTTTCGAGACGGCAAGTTCGTGTATCTCGTCGATGACGACGTGTTCGACATCTTCGAGCGCCCGTCTGAGTTTCCGACCCGTGAGCATCGCCTGTAGCGTCTCCGGTGTCGTCACCAGCAGGTCTGGTGGGTCGTTGGCCTGCTTCTGGCGCTGATAGTCAGTCGTATCGCCGTGTCGGACATCGACATCGATGTCGAGAGTCTTTCCCCACCATTCGAGACGCTCTCGCATATCGCGGTTGAGCGCTCGAAGCGGCGTGATGTAGAGCGCACGGATGCCAAAGCACTCTTCGCCGGTTAGCGCGTCGAGAATCGGCAGCGTTGCTGTTTCAGTTTTACCGCTCCCTGTTGGTGCGACGACGACGACGTTCTCGCCTGCCGCAATCGGGCCAAGTGCGCGGCGCTGTGGCTCGGTGGGTGTCTCGAATCCACGCTCAGAGAGCGCTTCTCGGAGTGTCGACCCGAGTGCCGTGAACGCAGCCGGACCCGTGACAGGCTCGCTGTCCGCCATTCGTCTGTCTCTTTGGACTGCCTGAGGAAAATCCTGGCGGATGTTCGCCCGTCAGCTCTGATATCGGGGTTCTCGTGCCTACATTTCCCACCAATCAGATCACCCCAAAGAATCAGAGGGTGCGTGAGTTTCGTCCCAGACTTCGACCATCCGCTCTCCGGTGAACTCGACGAGCGCATCGACGTCTTCGCTCTCTCTCTCGGGTGAGTAGCCGAGATCACGAATCGCTTTGGTGAGAGTGAAGTGACGAACGTGAATACAGTTGTCTCGTTGCATGGGTGATGACTGTGAGGCGCACCTCGAGTTCGGATACGTTTTCTGATTCCTGCTCTTACTGCCAGATGATGAATTTTGACTTCGCAGACAGCGCCCGGCTTGCAGCGTCCTTACCCGATTCACTTCCGCCGCTGGCAGTCGATATCGACGGCACGTTGACGGACTCGAACCGTGCAGTCGACCCTCGTGTGTTCCCGGTACTCCAGGCATGGCCCTCGGTGCTCGTGATTGCGACGGGGAAAGCGATGCCGTACCCGGTCGCGCTCTGTGAGTTTCTCGGCCTCGAAAAACGAGTTATCGCCGAGAACGGTGGCGTCGTCATTGCCGACCGGGACAGTCCGGTCTCGTTTCTCGCTGATCCGGCGGCGGCGAACGCCGTTGCAAAGGAGTACCAGCGACGGGGCTACTCACTTGGTTGGGGAGAAGCCAACCTGGTGAATCGCTGGCGCGAGACGGAACTCGCCGTGAGCCGTGACGCTCCGCTTGAGCCGCTCGAAGAGATTGCAACTGCGCATGGCCTCACGGTCGTCGATACCGGCTACGCCTACCACGTTCACGCATCGGCTGTCAACAAAGGGGTGGGACTTCGAGAGATTGCAACCAGTCTCGAACTTGACCCCAGAGGGTTCGCTTTCGTCGGTGACTCTCCGAACGACGTTCCCGGATTCGACGTCGCGGGAGTTACTGTAACCGTTGCCAACGCCCCAGAGTCAGTGAAACGCGCAGCGGATTACGTCACAGAAAGTGGCTACGGGGACGGCTTCCTCGAAGCAGTCGAGTGGCTCTGTCAGCAGTCTGAATGACAGGCACTCCATCGTCCACGTATTTATATACGATAGCGGAACCAGAACACCTGTGACCTGAGAAACAACTCCGGTGTGGTCCGCGATAGTACGACACACCACACTGGGATATAATGCTTAGCACCTACGCGAGCCAGCGAGCCACTGTGTCGTCTGTACGCAATCACGTCTCCCTTGCGGAATGGAGCCATACGTCCATAGGTGTAGCAGAACCCGGGGAAAGCTTTTGAACGGTGGGCCGTAATCAGGGGTATGAGCCCGGAACGGGCCCCTCTCCAGCACGCCATCGACCGTGGCGAGCAGGAGGGTGGCAGCGTTGAATTCAAAGAGCGGCTCACTGAAGAACTACATCTCGCGGATGGCCGACTGGAGAGCCTCGCCGCACAGCTTCGCCACCGTGTACTCTCGGGTGACGGCGAAGCGACGTACGTCATCGGCGTCACGGACAACGGCCAGATCTCGGGTATCCCGGCCAGGCAGTTTTCCGAGTCGATGGACGTTCTCTCGCTGCTCGCCGACGAAGCTGGCGCACACATCGACACCGTCGAAACGTGGGGCGAAGACACGACAGGTCAGCAGGGACGTCTCGTCGGTGTCGCCACGATACGCGACGGCGCGGCCATCGCTGACGACGACCACATCGTCGTCGGAACTGCCGGACACGTCGACCACGGGAAGTCGACACTCGTGGGCTCGCTTGTGACAGGAGAACCAGACGACGGAGAAGGCGGGACACGGGGGTTCCTCGATGTCCAGCCACACGAAGTCGAACGTGGACTGTCCGCAGACCTCTCCTACGGTGTCTACGGGTTCGACGAAGAGGGTCCAGTTCGGATGAACAACCCTCATCGGAAAGGCGACCGTGCTCGCATCGTCGAGGAAGCGGATCGACTCGTCTCGTTCGTCGACACCGTTGGCCACGAGCCCTGGCTTCGGACGACAATTCGGGGTCTCGTCGGTCAGAAGCTCGATTACGGGCTGTTGACAATCGCCGCCGACGACGGGCCGACGAAGACCGCGCGCGAACATCTCGGAATCTTGCTGGCAACCGAGCTTCCGACAATCGTTGTGCTGACGAAGGTCGATCTGGTGACCGACGAGCAGCTCGCGACTGTGGAGCAGGACGTCGAACGACTCCTTCGCGAGGTTGGTAAGACGCCGTTACGGGTCGACCAGTACGGTGTCGAAACCGCGCTCGAAGAGATTAGTGAGACAGTCGTCCCGGTTGTTCGGACGAGCGCGGTCACACAGGAAGGACTCGACACCCTCGATTACTTATTCGAGCGACTGCCAACGACGGGAACCGCAGTCGAGGACGAGCAGTTCCAGATGTACATTGACCGGACGTACAACGTGACGGGGGTTGGTGCAGTCGCCTCCGGGACGATCAAATCAGGCTACGTCGAGGCCGGTGACGAGTTGCTTCTCGGACCGATGCCAGACGGGAGCTTCCGTGACGTCGAGGTGCGAAGCATCGAGATGCACTATCATCGAGTCGACGAGGCGGTTGCTGGCCGAATCGTCGGCATCGCACTCAAGGGCGTTCGAGAGGCCGACGTTGAGCGCGGGATGGCGCTGTTGCCGAGAGACACCAATCCCATTCCAGTACGGGAGTTCGAGGCGGAAGTGATGGTGCTCAACCATCCAACTCGCATCGACGACGGGTACGAACCTGTTGTCCACCTCGAAACTGTGAGCGAAACGGCGGTGTTCTCTCCGGAGGACGGACAGCTGCTTCCCGGAGATAGGGGAACGACCTCTGTGAGGTTCAAGTTCCAGCCCCACCTCGTCGAAGAGGGCCAGCGCTTCGTTTTCAGAGAAGGACACAGCAAAGGAGTGGGGACTGTCCGAAGTGTGACAGAGGGTATCGAGAAACACTGAACACGCCCAGAGGGCAGGGAGAAACACTGAACACGTCCGCAGTCGTACGCCTCGACGTATGACATCGGTGGTCGACACAATCGACCGGTTCAAACAGCCAGAGTACACCGGAGAGAACCGCTGTCTCCCGTGTACAGCGGTGAACACACTGATTGCAGGCGTGTTGAGTATCGCTGTTGGTGGTGGGGCGTCAAGCGTCTGGTCGGTATCTCTCGGAGTGATTTCAGGAGTCACTGTATTCAGTGTCTCTCTGGTACTCATCTACATCAGGGGCTATCTGGTCCCGAAGACGCCAGAGCTTACGAAGCGATACTTTCCACCGTGGCTACTCGCTGTCTTTGGGAAGGACCCAGCCGAACTCGAACCTGTCGTTCACTCTATCGATCCCGAGCGCGAACTCGTCACAGCGACGGCACTCGAAGAGTGCAAAAACGGGGAAGATCTGTGCTTGACAGATTCTTTCCGGCGCGAGTGGGACAGCGAATTGGCGCGTCTCAAGCGTGACGGTACCGACAGAGAGCAGTTACTCCGTCTACTCGAAGCCGACGAGCAGACGGTCGAGTTTCGTGAACACGGGGATGCGTTCCAGGCGTCCGTCGACGGAACTCCTGTGGGAACCTGGGAGTCTGAAGCCGCCTACATCGCGGACCTGAGTGCGGCGAACGTCCTGGCAAGTACACATCCCGGCTGGAACCGCCTCGCAATCGAGGCCAAAGGACAACTCCTCAGCGGTCTCCGGCTGTTCATCGAGGACTGTCCCTCCTGTGGGGGAGAGCCTTCGTTCGGTGCAGAGACTGTCGAATCCTGTTGTTCGAGGTACGAGGTCGCTGCCGTCTCCTGTTCGGAGTGTGATGCGAGGCTCTTCGAGACGCGAGTGTGATGGACTCAAACAACCCGGTTGACAATGTCCGATCTGTCCCCTGCAACGATTGCTTCGTAGTTCTCTGTGAGTAGATCAGCCCAGCGTCCAACTGTATATGGCGTCTTCCACGCCATGTGTGGTGTGATGAGAGCGTTCGAGAGGTCCCACAGGGGAGACTCCGGTGGAAGCGGCTCTTCTTCGAACACGTCGAGGGCGGCACCACCAATCTGCCCGTACTGAAGCGCCCGAACCAGAGCGTGCTGGTCGATAACCTCGCCACGTGCGACGTTGACGACGACTGCCTCAGAGTCGAGGAGTCGAAACTCGTCCGGTCCCAGCAGGTTCTCCGTCTGGTCGGTCAGGGGACAGGAGAGAACGAGGTGGTCAACCCGTCGAAGCAGTTCGTGATAGTCTTCGGCCGGAATGACCTCATCTAGTGTGGCAGGGGCGGTCGACGTATCCTGTTTCGTTCCCAGCGTCTCCATTCCGAACGCGTTCGTCAACTGGGCAACCCTCGAACCGATGGCACCGACGCCGATGATACCGACTGTCTTCATTCCCAGTTCACCAGAGTCGACTGCTTCCCAGACACTGCGGTGCTGATTCTCCGTCGTCTCGACCAGCCCTCGCTCGAACTGGAGCATGCAGGCAATGACGTGCTCGGCAACCGGCCTCGCGTGAATTCCGGCTGCGTTTGCCAGCACAACTCCTGCCTCGTCGAGGTGTTCGAGCGGATACGTGTCGACTCCTGCCCAGAGTGTCTGCACCAGCTTCGGGTCTGTGGTCTCTTCGAGCCACTGCTCGTGTAACTGACCAATAACCACCATGGTTGCATCCCTGACGAGTTCGTCCGTCTCATCGGGAGTTGCGCTGTTTGCTATCGCTTCCGGAGGCAGTCGCTTCTCCAGCGAGGAGACCAGTTCACTCGACAGGTCGGGCGAGACGCTGTGAGACAGAACGAGTGTATTCGCAGCTGTCATTGATTCACTCCTCACTCTCCCATCGGAATACTGTACCGAAACGATCCATCGACATCAACAGCCCAAACCGAATGAAGGCTCTCCCTTCGTCTGTCATTCTCTCTGGTGATAATTTGGAAGGAGGGTTTTAATACTGTGATATGGTAGCACACATTGGTGGATAACGCGGCCAAACCGCCGTCAGATACTATGAGTGCGAACACCGCAGACGACACGGGGGAAACCGTTGCCGACAACAAAGACACCCGGTACGCCGAGCTCAACATCGGCGACGAAGAGTACGTCATATACGACCGGGAGAACCATCAGGCCTGGATTCAGTCGACAGTAACGTTCAGTTTCGAAGACCTTCGATAACGCTGGAACCGTCGCGCTTTTCACGGACAGAATCCGTCCTTCTCCTATGCAGTACTGTGTCCTCGGAGACTCGACTGACGGCCCGAAGCTCCGTCTCGATTACCGTGAGTTCGCATATGCAGGCAAGTTCGTGATGTCGAACACCGGCAAGAGCGTCGCCTTCGAGGACCCCGTACGCAACGAGCCCACAGCAGAGGACATCGTCGGAGCTGTTGCGTTCAGTCCGACCCACGACGACGAGGAAACAGTACGTTTGCGGTACGTGACTGTCAGGGAGAGTCGTCGCGGAGAGGGTATCGGCTCTCGATTGTTACGCTACACTGCAGACTGGCTCGAAAACAGATACGACACCGTCGCAATCGCCGTCAACAACCCGGTCGCCTACCGTGCCTGTTACCGGGCGGGTTTCAACTACTCGGGAACGGAAACTGGTATTGCAGAACTGCTCATGCACTACGGGCCCTCTGGGAACCGTGACAGGGACAGATACCTCGATGGACTGGCTGTATTTCGGGAGAGAGATCTCCCCCCAGCACAGAGAGCTGTCCTCGACTGTACAGACGTACCGACACTCGTCGAGTCTCCGACGAACTCACACTCGCATTGATCGACGGACAGAGGACACGAAGCGTGGGACGAATGTCCCGCAATGAGTGTCTGGACAGTCCCCACACGGTCCGAAACTGGCGGGCTGACATGCACGGATGTCCGCCCACCAGTTCGCCAGAATTATCGGGTTCACGCGTAGAGTAGCGGTATGGACCCACGAGTACGCGAACACGCGGAAGTCATTGTTGAGCACTCTGTCGCCCTGGCAGAAGGCGATAACGTCATCATTCGCGCGCCCGCCGTCGCCGAGGACCTGGTGGTTGCGCTCCTCGAAGCTATCGGTGACCGTGGTGGGAATCCTGTCGTTCTCGATTCGAACGCCAGGTTCAGTCGGGCGTACCTCCGTGCCAGTGAAGAGTTCGAGACTCCTTCCCACGAACTGGCACTTATCGAGGAGAGTGACGTCTACATCGCGATACGTGCGAACACGAACGTTGCTGAACAGAGTGACGTCGCCCCGGAGACGAACGCCGCGTACTCACAGACACGCCAGCCGATTCTGGCCGAGCGACTCTCGAAACGGTGGTGTCTGACACAGTATCCTGCACCTGCGAACGCCCAGCTAGCCGAACGCTCCACAGAGGCCTACGAGAACTTCGTCTGGGATGCCATCCTCAAAGACTGGGACGAAGTACGCGAACACCAGGCACAGCTCAAGGAGATTCTGGACAGCGGAAGCGAGGTTCGCATCACAAGCGGCGAGACGACGGACATCTCGATGAGTATTGCGGGTAATCCCGCACTGAACGACTACGGAGAGAAGAACCTTCCTGGAGGCGAGGTGTTCACAGCACCTGTCCCCGAAACTGTCGAAGGAGAGGTGTTGTTCGACAAGCCGCTGTACCACCAGAGCCGCGAAATTCACGACGTGTATCTCCGCTTCGAGAACGGTACGGTGGTCGAACACGCTGCCTCGAAGAACGAGGATGTCCTCACGGGAGTGCTCGACACCGACGACGGTGCGAGGCGACTGGGTGAACTCGGTATCGGGATGAACCGCGATATCGACCAGTTCACGTACAATATGCTGTTCGACGAGAAGATGGGTGACACCGTTCACATGGCTATCGGCCGAGCGTACGGTGACACTGTCGGTGAGGAGAACGAACAGAACGATAGCGCAGTTCACGTGGACATGATCGTCGACATGAGTGAGAACTCGCGTATCGAGGTCGACGGCGAGGTCATTCAGCGTGACGGGACGTTCGTCTTCGAGGACGGATTCGACGGCTGAACATCGCCAGAGGCAAATATTCGGCGTCGGCTATCACCCATAGAGTATGTTCCTCGCGATGCGTGCGGAAGTCGAGACTGCGCTGGAAGCAGCACTTCTCGCCCTCGACTTTCCCACTGACGACCTCGGTATCGAGCGTCCCCCGGACGACGTAGCTGCGGTACTCGCCTCGAACGTCGCGTTCCGACTCGCGGCGCAAGCGGGTGCGCCACCACCACAGGTCGCTGGCGAAATCGCAGATGCGTTCGACGTCGAAACCTGTGAGTACATCGACCGGGTCGAGGTCGCAGGCCCGTACGTTAACTTTCTGCCAGGTGAGCGCTACTTCGAAGACACTGTGGAGGCAGCCCAGGCTGGCGATTTTGGCACTCTCGATTCCCGAGAGACGAGCGTCGTCGTCGAGCACACCAGCGCGAACCCGACAGGACCTGTCCACGTTGGCCGCGCTCGCAACCCAATCATCGGCGATGCGCTCTCGAACTTACTTGAGTACGCGGGTTACGATGTCGAGCGCCACTACTATGTCAACGATGCTGGTCGCCAGATGGCCGTGTTCACCTGGGCGTACGAGACGTTCGACGAGGACGACCTCGACGATGACCCTGAGCGGGACCGGATCGAGTACGACCTCGTGCGCTACTACCGCAAGGGGAACGCGGTGCTCGAAGAGGGGGACGACGAAACAGTCGAGCGGGCCGAAGCGGAGATTCGCGCCATCATGCAGGGACTCGAAGCAGGTGATGAGGATGCCTACGAACGCGTCGGCACGGTCGTCGACCAGGTGCTCGGCGGGATGCAAGCGTGTCTCGAACGCCTGCCTGCGGAGTTCGACGAGTTCGTCAAAGAAACGCGGTTCATGCGCGACGGCTCGACAGACGATGTCGCACGGCGACTCCGGGAGAGCGAACACGCCGTCTACGAAGAAGACGCCTGGCAGCTGGAGCTCGACGAGTGGGGAATCGACAAGAACCTCGTCTTCCTCCGCTCGGATGGGACCTCGCTGTATACGACTCGTGACCTCGCACACCACGAGTGGAAGTTCGACAACTACGACCACGCAGTGACGGTGCTCGGCGAAGACCACGAACTCCAGGCACGCCAGCTCGATGCAGCGCTCGAAGCGCTCGGTAACGACACCGAACAGCTCGAATCGATTCATTACTCCTGGGTGAATTTGCC
>PUMG01000323.1 GCA_003551265.1 Halovenus sp. | reverse complement strand
TCGTCACACCGAGTTTCTTCAACCGCGTCATCCGGTCCTCGACGACGACTTCGAGTGCGTCACGAATCTCCTCGACCGTCTCGGGCAGTTCGATACGCTTCCACTCGACGCTCGTGTCGTGAGTGTACTCGCGGACGTCGGCGTCTGCTTCGGTCATCACCTCGACGTTCTCGATTCCCAGATTCGCACACACCTGCAGGATGGCTTCTTCGTCGTCGCCTGGCGACGCACTCATCCCGGTCACGAGCGGCCGTGTTGCGTCCTCGTGATAGCGCTCGGCGATGTAGTTGTAGGCGTACTCTCCGGTTGCGCGGTGACACTCGTCGAAGGTGCAGTGAGTGACCGCTGCGAGTGAGAGTCTGCTCCCGACGAGGTCGTTCTCGACGACCTGTGGCGTTGCGACAACGACGCTGGCGTCCTCCCAGAGTGCAACCCTGTCGTCGGGTCGGACGTCACCGGTAAAGACGACAATCTCTTCGTCGGGTATCTCCAGCGCCTCGCGATAGAACTCGGCGTGCTGGGTCACCAGCGGTTTCGTCGGCGCGAGCAGGAGTGACTTGCCTCCGAACTGGTCTAACCGGTGAGCGGTTATCAGCAGGGAGACGGTCGTCTTCCCCAGTCCGGTCGGGAGACAGACGAGCGTGTGGCGTTCGAGCGCCTTCCGGGCCAGTTCCGTCTGGTACTCGCGACGCTCCAGCAGGCCCGGTGTCACGAGTGGCCGCTCGATTTTCTCTCCTTCCGTATCCGTGACTGGCATTCGTTCGTCTGTTCTTTCCGTTCGGGAATAAGCGTTCAGGTACCGGAGTGAAAGTGTGGTTCGAGCGTCCCAGTGAACCGGCCGTAGAGACCGAAGATGTCGTCGTAGCCGTCTTCGCTCGCGAGCACTGGAACCATCCCCTCGCTGGTCACCCGATGTGTGTAGACGTCGTCACGTGCGAACACCTCGCCTTTCGGTATCTCCTCGAAGTTCCGGTAGTACACTGCTGGCTCACCACCACCTTTGGGAACCTCCTCGTCGACAGTGACGACGGGTGTCTCCCTGAAGGATGGCTCCTCATCGTGTAAGACGCCGTGAGCGCGGAGAAACGCTCGTGCGGCTTCAAGCCCGAAGTCGACGGCTTCCTCGCTCCCCTGTCTCCCGGCTTCGAGGCTGACGGTGTGTGGCAGTGTCGAATCGAGCGTCGTGTCTCGAAGGTTACCAGCGTCGACGACGTACTCGACGGGCATTCCTGTGACGGTCTTTCTGACGGATTCGGTGAGGTCGCTGTAAATCGCAAACGGCGGTGGGACGCTGTGGGAGGTGTGTAACGCGAGAATCGCATCTGCCCCCTCGAGAACTGTGGTGAGTCGAGCAGCGAGCGCCGTTTCGTACGTGTCGCTCTCGACGTCGCCGGGGAACGTCCTGTTGAGATCAACCTCTGTATATCGCTCACCGACAGCGAGAGCGCGTTCGTTGGCGACCACGAGTTGTACCGTCCCCTCGATACGTTCGTCCGCAACTCTCACCTCCTCGACCAGTTGCTCGACTATTCGTTCACCCGCTGGCTCGTCGCCGTGTATCCCGCCGACGACGGCGACCCGTGGCGAACCCGAGCCGCGTTCTATCACTCTCATGTTGGGCTCTAGAACGACCGTTGATATATATATTCGATTTTCAACGGCTGAGACGCCTCCTCCGGAACAGATACGGTTCGATTACAGGAGAGCGCTCAACTCGACACCGAGAAGCATCAATGCCGCTGCAACCGGGGGAATGGTAAGGTTATCATCGACAACGTGTCCTCGAACAATTGGTTTGGTTCCGTCGGCCACCATCCCACCGAAACCGCCGAGAATCACGGCCAGCGGCGTCTCGTAGAGGAACGGTAACGCGATGAGTGAACTGACGATGAACATCGTCACGAGCGAGCGCGGTCGCTTTATGCGCCGGAATTCGCCCGAGGCCACCACCCCGCTTATCGGGTCACCGAGCATCAGCATCAACACGGCGGGAACGGCGATGAGCGGCTCGAAAACGAGCACCACCGCCGCACTCGAAATCATGTAGAGCGCGTAGCCCGCAATCGTTTCCTGTTCGTACTCGCGAGTGAGGTGGCGGTATATCCACCAGTCGAGACGACCAGAGTGACGGAATACTTCGAGGACGACCGCCACGACCGCTCCGACGACGAACAGCGCCTGTGTCTGTTGCCACGTGATGAGACTGAGCAGGTACAGACCAGGGAGGACGCTCCCGCTTGCGTGGGTTAGTCGACGACCCACCTCTCCTGTGAAAAACACAGAGCGCATTCGGTCGACGGCTGTTGCAGCCATCAGTCTGTGTTAGACCTCCTCGAACGGCAGGTCACCGTCGCGAAGCGCGGTCAGTGTCTCGACCAGTTCATCGGCAGGGACACGTGTTTGGTCCGTGCTATCACGCTCGCGAACGGTGACTGTCTCGTCGTCGAGACTATCGTAATCGACAGTAACACAGAACGGCGTCCCAATCTCGTCCTGTCGCCGGTAGCGTCGGCCGATTGCACCGGAATCGTCGTACGTCACCGACAGTCCCGCTTCCCGGAGTGTCGTTGCGAGCCCTCTCGCCCGCTCACCAAGTCCATCCCGGTCCATGAGCGGGAACACACCGACGGTTGTCGGGGCGATTTCGGGCGGTAACGCAAGTCTCGTGCGCGTCTCGCCGTCGACTTCGTCTTCCTCGTAGGCGTGAGCGAGCACTGTGTAGACCAGCCGACCAACACCGAACGACGGCTCGATTATTTCCGGGGTGACGTGCTCACCTGCTTCGGTCACCTCCTCAATCGCGAACCCGGTTTTTTCGACCGGTATCTCGATCGTCTCGGCATCG
>PUMG01000282.1 GCA_003551265.1 Halovenus sp. | reverse complement strand
CCGCCAGCGATGTCAATCGTCCTGACAAGTCTGCTACTCACAGTGCTGGCCACTGCTGGCGTTCTCGAACCCGAGCTGATTCCGTACTGACGGGCGAAAATTCTGGTAAATTTTCACTGTCGGGTCTCTTCGTGCACCCACTCACCGAAGGAATCGAGAACACTCGCCTCGTCGAATCGCTCGATACAGGGAACGTCGTGGGGATGGAGTTCACACACCCGCTCACACAGGTCGTCGTAGTGCTGGTCGGTCGTCTTGGCCAGCAGGATAACCTCCTCGTCGTCGTGAATCTCACCCTCCCATCGATACGTCGACTCACACGGCACCCGGTTCACACAGGCGGCCAGTCGCTCGTCAACGAGCGCTCGTGCGAGTGAGTGTGCGCTATCCGGCGGTGCGGTGATGTATACTGTTGGCATACCTCTCTGTTCTCGGCGAAGGAAAATAAAAAGACCTGGCTACGCCGACTCTTCGAACGGATTGTAGTTCCCGGTGATGTCCCACTCGTGGACACAGTGAAGTTCGCCTTTCGACTCACTGTCGCCTGCTACGACCCACGTCGTTCGGTCGGTGCTCCAGACCTCGGTACGTCCACAGCGAAGACAGGCCCGCCTGCTTGGTGGAACGAGTGTGACCATACGTAGTGTTGTCGTGGGGCGCTCATTAAGTGTTCTGTCCGCATTGTCGAGGGGGTAGAGGTCGTGATACCGGCCCTTATGGTATTCGCGTCCCAACAGCCCGTATGACTGAGGAAAAGAACGTTCTGGGAACGGAGTTGGCACCCTGCAGTGTGGACCCGATGACGGGCTACCTGCGGGACGGGTGCTGTCGACACCTCGAATCAGATGCCGGGCGACACGAACTCTGTGCGGTGATGACCGAGGAGTTCCTCCAGTTCAGCAAAGCACGTGGAAACGACCTCGTGACACCACGGCCAGCGCTCGCATTTCCCGGACTCGAACCGGGTGACCGGTGGTGTCTCTGTCTCGGTCGGTGGGTCGAGGCACTGGAAGCAGACGTCGCTCCACCAGTGATTCTCGAAGCGACCAACGAATCCGTTCTGGAAGAGGTTTATTTCTCGACGCTCGACGACTACGAGTACGAAGGGGTGAGTGCCCGGGAGTTTATCGACCCGAAAACGAACGGAGCGGAACCACCGGAGCGGACGGAAGAGCCAAAATAAACGTCGAGGAGCATTCCCAGACGAATATTTCCGTCTGTCAGATTCAGGCGTCACCTGGTGGTTCGAACCGCACGAGCATCAGGTCGCGGTCGAGCATGCAGTACTCGTGTGGGGGGTCACCGAGCACCTCGTCGATGCGGTACTCCTCGTCGAAGTCAGCACCGACGGGTTCGCAGTACTCGTGGCTGGGACAACTCGTGTGTGGACAGGGTCCTTCCAGTGAGACCTTGCTGCCGGCGTAGGACCTGCTGGACGCCACGTTTGCCGTGAGAGACGTTGGCTCGACCTCCACAGCGGTGACACCGGTGTCGTGAACGGCACAGTCGAGCGTGCTTGCGTTCTCTCTGAGAGCGGTGACGCGATACTTGCGCCCCTCGGTCAGGTTGAGACACTGGCTTCGGTACGGACAGCCCTCACAGTCGGTCGATTCGCCGTGATAGACGAACTCTGTCCCCTCCTCCGCCAGGCGTGTTCCGATGAGCGTCACCGTCGACATCGTTTGCTGTTGGGTCTCTGGCGGATTAACACTGACGGAGCCAAATCTGGGACGAGCGCCCGTTCGTATCACAACGACCAAATAGCGACGCCCAGACCCTGCACGTATGAAGGCAACGGCGCTAGCCCATCCGATTCAGGGGCTCATCAAGTATCACGGAATGCGCGAGGAGAAACGGCGGTTACCGTATCACGACTCGATCAGCCTCTGTACGGCACCGAGTCACACCAGAACGACTGTCGAATTCGACGACACCCTCGACACCGACGTGTTCGTCATCGATGGTGAAGAAGTAGATGGCCGAGCGCAAGAGCGAGTGACTCACGTTGTCGACCACGTCCGCACACTCGCAGACATCGACCACCCCGTCCGGTTCGAATCCGAGAGTTCCTTTCCGACCAACGTCGGCTTTGGCTCCTCCTCTTCCGGGTTTGCCGCAGCAGCGATGGCGCTGGCAGAGGCAGCAGAACTCGACCTGTCGCGTCCAGAAATCTCGACGATTGCGCGCCGGGGGTCATCCTCTGCGGCACGTGCGGTCACTGGCGGCTTCTCCCACCTTCGAAACGGCCTCAACGACCGGGACTGTCGCTCGGAGCGGATTGCTGTGCCCGAGGAGCTCGAGACGGACGTCCGCATCGTGGGTGGTCTCGTCCGGTCATACAAAGAGACCGAACACGCACACAGAGAAGCGGAAGCGAGCCACATGTTCGACGCGCGACTGGCGCACATCCACGGACAGATTGCACAGATGCGAGACGCGCTCGCAGATGGTGACTTCCGCCGGGTGTTCGAACTCGCAGAACACGACACGCTCTCGCTGACTGCGACGACGATGACCGGGCCCGCCGGCTGGGTGTACTGGCAACCCGAAACCATCGAGATATTCAACGCGGTTCGAGAACTCCGAAGCGAGGAGGACGTTCCGGTGTACTTCTCCGCCGACACCGGAGCGAGCGTCTACGTCAACACGACCGCAGCGTTCGTCGACCGTGTCGAAGAGGCCATCGAAGCCTGTGGTGTCGAAACTCGGCGCTGGAGTGTCGGCGGACCGGCACGGGTACTCGAGGAAGACGAAGCGCTGTTTTGAGCAGACAGCGGACAGTGCAACAATCGCGGTCATACGGACTGTTATCACGCTGTCAAACCATGGTGACACAGGATGGATCGACTCCCTTCGCTGGTTCGTAGACTCGGCTACCGGTCGTACTTCCGGCTGGTGGCGCTGAACTACCAGTATCGGCTGGTGACGCGGTCCAACCACACACCTGCAGGGAGTTTCTGGTGTTACGAACTGGTCAATCGCCCCGGCGACGACCCGATGCTCGCTACCGTGTCCGAGAGCTGTGGTCCGTCGGATGTCGTCTACGACGTGGGTGCCAACGTCGGCATCTACGCACTGGCGCTCGCGGGTGATGTGCCAGACAGACGGCTGGTCGCATTCGAACCGTCGCCACAGACTGCGTCTCACCTGCGAGCGAACGTCGAGGTGAACGGACTCGAAGACCAGATCCATGTCCGGGCGCAGGGACTCGGTGCTGAGTCCGGTGAGGCGACGTTCTACGTCTCGACGTATCCGGAACTCTCGGGATTCGACCGCGAGAGCGCAACCCGGTGGGAGGCGACTGTTGCGGACACCGTCAGCGTTCCAGTGATTACCCTCGACCAGGTCGTGAGAGAGGGACCCGAACCGGACGTTGTCAAACTCGATGTTGAGGGTGCAGGACCAGACGTACTGGCCGGAGGGCGCGACACCCTCGAATCAGTCTCTCCGCCGCTGTTCATCGAAGTCCACGAGGAGGGGCTGTCGGGCAAGCGGATGGCCGAAATGAGAACGCTCCTCGAAGAGGTGGGGTATCACATCGACGAGCGTGAAGGATACTGGTGCTGTACGGTGTCATGAACCGGAGTACATTGTGTTGCGTACTGGGAAAGCCACAATTCTGTCGAAGTGCTGACACTCAGTCAGCCGCTTCGCCCCACGGCTGGCGAACCCGGCGGTTGATACCCGAGTACAGCCAGACGAGACCGAGTCCGAATCCGTACGCGATCGACATGGGGATGGCGACGATGAACATCGTCCAGATGCCACTCGGCGAGAGGAGCCCTGCGGCTGCGAAGAACGCGAGGATGACACCCCGCCAGCTCTTTCGCATCCGGCGGTAGGAGATGATGTTGCCGTGGTTGAACAACACCATGGTGACCGGAATCATCGCCAGCAGACCCACACCGACGGTCAGGTAGATGACGAGCCAGCCGAAGCTGCTGATGCGGTAGGCGATAATCATGTCGTTGAGCACCACGTCAGTGGCGAGCAACGAGAGTATCGTGGGCGCAATGTAGACGAACCCGAGGAACGTTCCGCCGAAGACGGCCAGAAACATCATGCCGCCCCACCACAGGAGGACGTTCCGGTCACCCGAGGAGAGACCGCGGTCTTCGATGGCTGGCCACGCAAAGTACAGCACGAGCGGGAGAATAGACACCGCTGCGAGCAGTGTCGAGAACTTCAGCATGAAGATGAGCGCCTCGACAGGGTGCAAGACGACAATCTCCGGTTCGTCGACGAGGGCGTCGGGCATGTTCTGGAAGAACATCTCTCGAATCTGACCGATACCGCCGAGGTACAGCCACATGAACGACCCGGCGAGGACGACCATGAACGTCCCGACAATCCACATCGCTCTGGACGTCAGCGAGTCGAGTATGAACCGGATGTCGTAGTAGTACCCACCGATGTCGTCCTCTGTCGTCTCGTCCTCAGTGAACGGGTCGACGATTCCTGCGGCGGTCGACGTGACGATTCCAGCCTCTTCGTCTTCTTCCTCCTCCTCTTCTTCCTGTTCTTGCTGGTACTCCTGTGCCTCGTCGAACCTGTCGAGGACCGCCTTCGCCTTCTCGGGGTCGTCGTCTTCGAGCGCCTGTTCGGCGTAGTGGAGTGCACGCTCTTCACTCAGGTCGACGAACGCCTCGGCTGACGTGGCCTTCAGCGCAGGAGCGCCCATCGCCCCAATGTCTATCTCGGCGGGTTCGCCTGCGTTTGCTCCCTCATCTCCTGTTTCAGCGCCCTGTTCGTCTGCTGGGACACCGCCAGACTCAGCAGCTTCGAGTCGACGTTCCAGCTCCTGAATCCGGTAATAAAAGAGCACAACACCGGCAACGGGAACTGCAGCCGCGACGCCCACAAGGGCCGCTGCAACTCCTGCATCGAGACCGAACGCAACCGGGTCATCAAGAAAGACGACGACCCGATAGCGTGAGCCAACTGCGGCAAGCAGGTCGTTCGTCGCCTGCACACCGCCTTCTGTGAGGTACGCGTAGACAGCGACGGCCGTCAGGAAAGCAGTCCCAGCGAGCATATTCCAGTGTGCCCGGGCGACCTCTGCCATCGTGACCTGTTCCCCAGCCCGCTTCGAGAGGACTGCCAGTTTGGCGATGCCAAGGCTGACGAAATAAAGCAACACGAGCGGGACGCCCCACATCACCTGCGTGAACGGGTCCGGCGGCGAGAACATCGCGCCGAAGACGAAGATACCGACAACCGCGTACTTCCACTTGTTCCGGTAGGTTTCGTACGGGACGATGCCTGTCCGGGAGGTCGCACTCATCAGCAGTGGGAGCTGTGCTGCCAGTCCGAACGAGAGCGCGAGGAAGAAGATGAACTCGGTCCACATCACGATAGACCAGGTCGGTTTGAACCCGGCCTGAACGGCGTTCGCCGCGAGAAAGTCGAACATTATCGGGAAGAAAAAGAAGTACGCATAGGAAATCCCACCCAGAAACAGAAGTGAAATGGCAGCCACGAACGACCAGACTTTCCACCGTGGAATCGTCGACGACGGCCAGTAGCCGCGCTGTCTGAGCGCGTCCCGGCTGTACCAGAGCAACACCGGAATCGAGACGAGAATGCCCATCACGATGCCGATTTTCACCTGAAGCAAGATGACGTCAAACGGCGTCACGACGATAATCTCCGTCGCCTGTTCGGTCGTGACGTCCATCCGGTCGAAGACGAGGTCCTGTTCGAGACGCTCCCAGATGAACGCACGAAGCGCCCAGAGCGTGAGCAACATCGTCGTCACGAACACGAGAAAAACCTTCTTGAGATGGGTCTGGGCAGCCGAGAGCATCGAACCGATGGTGGCCCGCCCGCTAGCCAGTGAGCGAGCCGTCCCCTCTGGAAGCGCTCCAGACATCTATGCAGAACGTAGCTGATTGCTGGTTATCAATCTATTCATAGCGAGAGAGAAGGCTTACAAGAGACCACGAAGTACTCACACCCCAATGACCGACGGGGACGACAAACCGTCAACGCCCGCTGATAGCGACGGCCCCGCCGGAGAGCTCCCGGAGAGCGACGAATCACCAGAAGGAGTCCATCTCCCCGAGGGAGATGACTCATCCGAAGATGTCACCGAGAGCGAGGAGGGTGACCCAAAAAGCGACGGCGGAACCACACAGGCAGACGCCACGTCAGCCACACAGTCAGAAGGTTCGTCGGCAGAGGGAGCGTTCGATGGAGCGCCCGACGACGAGGAGATGCCGCTAACGGACCACATCGACGAGATGCTCAAGCGCCTGGCCGCGGTCATCGTCGTCATGGGTGGTGTCAGTCTCATCATTTTCCCGTTCGCGCCGGAACTCATCAACCATCTGTGGTACTCCTTCTTGCCCGGTAATCCCGAAACGTGTGTCGACGGGAGTGGCGATACGACAGCGTGTCCCCGTGTATATCATCCGCTTGCGTTGCTGTTTGCGCGCATCAAAGTCGCCTCACTCGCCGGGTTTGTGATTGCACTCCCGGTGTTCGTCTACCAGACCTACCTGTTCATGCGTCCGGGCCTGTACCCACACGAACGCCGGTACTATCTCGCTGCGGTGCCGACGAGCCTCGTCCTCGCTATTGTCGGTCTCGCGTTCGCGTACCTGCTCGTCTTGCCGTTTATTTTCACGTACTTCCTGTTTTACTCCGAGGACGTCGCCGAAATCGCGTTCGGTCTCACAGAGACGTTCGACCTCATCCTGTTGATGATGGGGCTGTTTGCTGCCATCTTCCAGATTCCGCTGTTCATCATGCTCGCGATTATGATGGGCGTCACGACCCGCCGCTGGCTCGAAGAGAAACGCTACTTCTTCTGGCTTGCCTTCGCTGGATTCGCGTTCCTGTTCAGCCCCGACCCGACCGGAATGGCCCCGTTCATGGTCGGTATCACCATGGTCATACTCTACGAACTCACGCTCTTGTTACTCCGCTGGACCGGGCGATGATCGCGACGGAATAAATCGAACCTTCGAGTCACTCATCCTCTGATTGAGCCACCATCGACCGGAACGGACGTGCCGGTCACGTAACTCGCACGCTCGCTCGACAGAAATGCGACGACATCACCGAGTTCGCGTGGCTGTCCAACCCGGCCGAGCGGTACGTCCGCCCCCCAGTCCTGATATCCTTCCTCGTAGTCGGCGAACTCGCCGCGCTCGACGGCTTCCTCGATGAGATTCTCGATGCGCGCGGTTTCGTGTGCCCCGGGGAGTACGGCGTTGACCCGTACGTCCGGTGCGAGTTCGCGCGAGAGTGTCTGTACGAGTCCGATAACTCCTCGCCTGACCGCGTTCGAGAGCACGAGGTTGTCGATGACTTCCTCGACCGAGCGAGAGGTGATGGCGACGACAGTTCCCGCGTCCGATTCCCGGAGAAACGAGGTGGTGGCGTTGAGCGTCCAGACCACACTCATCACGAGCATATCGTAGGCGTCGTACCAGTCACTCGTCTCCATGTCGTCGAATCTCCCCGGCGGGACGCCGCCTGCGCTGGTGACCACGTGGTCGATTCCGCCAAAACGGTCGACGGTCTGTTCGACGAACGCTTCGACGTGGTCAGCATCAGTGATGTCAGCCTCGACAGCGAGCACCTCGCCATCACCGACATCGTCGACTGCTGTTCTCGCTGCATCGATTCGTTCCTGTGTTCGGCCACACAGCGCCACGTGTGCTCCGTCACGTGCCAGTGACTTCGCGCTCGCGAGTCCGAGTCCGCTGCTCGCGGCCGTACACAGTGCGACGTTTCCCTCGATTTCGAGGTCCATGTGGGGTGATGCGAGCGCTCGATAAAAGGAGTTCCTCTGCTCGTCTTACACGCGTGGGCTAGCCGCCCCAGAAGTTATCACGGCTCCCGAGACGTGGTCTCCCGTCGTCTTTGTTCCGCGAATCCGCTTCGTCGCTCTCGCCGTCGAGTTCGTCTTCGGACACCTCGTCCTCGTCCATCGGTAGCCGTTCGAGTTCTCTCGCTCGAGCGTGATTCGACCGCACCTTGGTTATCTCCACTCGCGCACGCGCCGGGGGGAGAATTCCATCGACCATGATGATGAACCCGTCCTCGGTTCGGCCGACACCGGCACCGCTTTCGTGAATGTCCTCCACCTCGATGACGACGTCTTCGCCGGGTTTGACCGGCTGTGATTTCAGGTCCCGTATCGGCTGGTTGTAGTGATTACACCACTCGGCACCACCACGGTCGCCGTAGTGCTGGCATCCCATACCGTTAATCTGTTCGCTAAAACTGGGACAGTCGTCCGCGAGTGGACAGTCGGGCATGGTCCCCTTACTTGGGGGACAGATTAAACGCTTACGCACCGGTCTGCGCCGGATTTCCCATGCCCAACCGATACATACTCACAACCGACCGTCTCACGTGAGGTTTGCGAACCTTCTTAGGTGAGCACGCACAATCTGTCTCTCAGTAGATGGCACGCGCGGACGACACCGAACTCATCGACGCGTTCGAGGAGTTCTACCGAAGCTACTATCGCAACGAGATCGGAGAGCTTGCCCAGAAGTACCCCACCGAGCAGAAGTCGCTCTACATCGACTGGCGAGACCTCTACCAGTTCGACCCACACCTCGCCGACGACTTCCGGAGCAAGCCCGAGCAGATTCGGCAGTACGCCGAGGAGGCGCTCAGGCTCTATGACCTTCCTGTCGACGTTTCTCTCGGTCAGGCCCACGTCAGAGTCCGTGGACTACCCGAGCGGACGGACATCCGTGAGATTCGGGCAGACCACCGTGGAATGTTGATTGCAATTCAGGGTATCGTCCGCAAGGCGACTGACGTCCGCCCGAAAATCGTCACCTCGGCATTCGAGTGCCAGCGCTGTGGGACGCTGACGCGCATCCCACAGGAGGGTGGTGACTTCCAGGAGCCACACGAGTGTCAGGGCTGTGAACGGCAGGGCCCGTTTCGAATTAATTACGACCAGTCGGAGTTCATCGACGCACAGAAACTCCGCATACAGGAGTCTCCCGAAGGGTTGCGCGGCGGGGAGACGCCACAGAACGTCGATGTCAACATCGAAGACGACATCACCGGCCGCGTGACCGCCGGTGACCACGTCGAGGTGACAGGGATTCTCAAACTCGACCAGCAGGGCAACGAGCGCGAGAAGTCGCCGATGTTCGACTTCTACATGAACGGCATGACCGTCGAAATCGAGGACGAGCAGTTCGAGGAGATGGACATCACCGACGAGGACAAAAAGCAGATAATCGAACTCTCGAACGAACCCGACATCTACGAGAAGATGGAGAAATCCATCGCCCCCTCAATTTACGGCTACGAGAAAGAAAAGCGGGCGATGATATTTCAGCTGTTTTCCGGCGTGACGAAACACCTCCCCGACGGCTCACGGACGCGTGGAGACCTGCACATGCTCCTCATCGGTGATCCGGGTACCGGCAAGAGCCAGATGTTACAGTACGTCAGGGAAATAGCACCGCGTTCGGTCTACACCTCTGGAAAAGGGAGCAGCTCTGCGGGGCTGTGTGTCACTGGCGACACGCTGATTCACACCGAAGATGGGTACGTCCCGATTCAGACCCTTGCAGAGCGCGAACACCCCACGCCTGTCGACACCGACACCGCTGCACCGTTCGAGGAGCGTCTGTGTACGTTCGACCGAGAGAGCGGGGACATCGTCGAGAAGGAGTCCTCGCACGTCTGGCGGATGCCAGAAAAAGAGTGTCGGCGTATCGAGACAGAGTACGGAAAACAGCTCGAGGCGTCACAGAACACACCGCTGCTCGTCTGTGGAACGGAGGGTATCGAGTGGAAGCCGCTGTCACAGATAGAGCCGGGAGACCACGTTGCGGTCCCGAAGTACGACACGGTGTCGCGAACGTCACCACCGGTCGACAGCTACATCGAGTATACCACTGAGAAACGGAAGCCGACGGATGAATCTGTTTCATTCCTCCGAAACGAGTTATGCGAGGAGTTCGGGACGTTGCGAGACGCCGCTGACGAACTGGGCCTCTCAGAGGATTTCATCTACAATTCACTGGCGCACCGTCACCTGCCACAGGAGAAATTCGACCGGATTCTCGATGCAATCGACGCAGACCGTAACGACATCGACATCGCCCGTGCGATGCTCCGTCACGGCAACAGCGTCGCCATTCCCGAGCGCTTCGATTCAGACCTGCTCTATCTTGTCGGTCTCGTTTTCGGTGACGGTGATATCATGGTCTCGCGCCGAGGAAATAACAGAGGGTGTGTCCGTATTTCGAACTCGGACACAGAACTCCTCGAAGAGGCTGCGAGAATCATCGAGAACACGTTCGACTACTCGGTCTCTATCGAACACCAGGACGAGAAAGTTCCCTGCATACGAATTCACAGTGCAACCATCGCGCGACTGTTCGAAAACCTCGGTATGGTAACGCCGAAGGAAACACTCGAACTGGACCACAGACTGACTACGGCAGAGAACGCCGACGCATTCCTCCAGGGACTGTTCGATGCCGATGGCGCAGTCTGTGCGCGAGACGATGGTGGTTCGAGCATCCAGCTGTCGACCATCAGCCCCGAACTTGCGAGACAGGTACAACTGATGCTCGCGTCCTACGGAGTCAGTGCTCGCTCTCGCAAGCGCGACCGGCGTGGAAAAACCGAGCTACAGTGTGGATACGAAATTCACTCACAGTCAGTACAGACACACCTGACAATTTACGGAGCGGACATTGCGACGTTCGCAGAGACCATCGGATTTCGGTCGGGGAGGAAACAACGCGCACTCGAGCGCCTGATTGAACGGTCGAATCTGCGCGGAGCGTCCATTCCGATTGGTGAGACGCTCGCACGGACAGACGGTGCTGGCGGGAGGTTTTACAACAACGTCACAGACGGAGACAACCCGGGCAGGGAGCGGGCACGCGATATCCTCACGGAAGTCGACCTCGGGGACCAGGAGGGCACAGTCGAGGAGGTTGTCGAATCAGGACTGCTGTGGGAGAGCGTCGTCTCGGTCGAGCGGACGGGAACGAAAGAGGTGTTCGACCTGACCGTCCCTGGAACACACAACTTCATCGGCAACGGACTCGTCACGCACAACACCGCTGCAGCGGTTCGCGACGACTTCGGCGACGGCCAGCAGTGGTCTCTCGAAGCCGGTGCGCTCGTGCTGGCCGACCAGGGAATCGCGGCTGTCGACGAACTGGATAAGATGCGCTCCGAGGACCAGAGCGCAATGCACGAAGCGCTGGAACAGCAATCCATCAGTGTCAGCAAGGCAGGAATCAACGCGACACTCAAATCACGCTGTTCGTTGCTCGGTGCCGCCAACCCGACGTACGGTCGCTTCGACCAGTACGAGCCAATCGGCGAACAGATCGACCTCGATCCGCCGCTTATCTCGCGTTTCGACCTCATCTTCACGGTCACGGACAACCCGAACGAGGAGAAAGACGCAGAGTTAGCCGACCACATCATCAAGACGAACTACGCGGGCGAGTTGAACACGCACCGCGAGAAGATGCAGAACTCCGATTACACCGTCGAGGAGGTCGAGCGGGTGACCGAGGACGTCTCCCCGGAGATTGACGCGGAGTTACTTCGCAAGTACATCGCGTATGCGAAGCGAAACTGTTACCCCACCATGACCGAGGAGGCGAAAAGCCAGATACGGGAGTTCTACGTTAACCTCCGCTCGACAGGGTCGGACGAGGACGCACCGGTGCCAGTCACCGCCCGAAAACTCGAAGCGCTCGTCCGACTGGCAGAAGCGAGCGCACGGGTCCGCCTCTCAGATACCGTCGAACTAGAAGACGCACTGCGGGGAACGGAAATCGCACAGTACTGTCTCGAAGAGATCGGCATGGACCCTGAGACAGGCGAGTTCGACGCGGACGTCGTCGAGACAGGAACCACGAAGAGTCAGCGTGACCGCATCAAGAACATCAAACACCTCATCGCGGATATCGAAGCGGAGTACGACGAGGGGGCGCCGTTCGAAATCGTCGTCGAGCGTGCCGAGGAGGTTGGCATCGACTCGACGAAGACCGAACACGAGATAGAGAAACTCAAACAGAAAGGCGAGGTGTACGAGCCACAGACCGGCTACCTCCGAACCACGTGAGACAGATGGACCGTATCTCCACCCTCCGAAACATCGAGGACGCACTCAGCCAGTTCGAAGACGACGAACTCACACTCCCCGAACTCGAACGCGAGGTCCGTGCTGTGCTTCGCACGTACGCCACTGACTTCCAGCCAGAGGCAACAGCCTACCGTGCACACGGCCACAGCGCAGTCGACGGCCTGGTCGTGCTTGCGACCTCAGAGCGCGAGGCCCGCGAGAAGATAGTAGAGCTGGTTTCCGGTGTCGATTCGTTCGATGTCGTCCCGCTCGAATGAGCGGACAACGGCAATTGTGCGGACGTTTATATCCGAACACGAGCGCAGTGTTAGCCATCTATGCACGCCTTTCGTGACGTCGAGACTGCAGCGTACTGTCCGCGCAAACTGTATTATCGGAGACAGTCGTCCGAGGATGTTCCGACACCGGAAGCGGTCGAAGCAAAACGAGAGCTCGCATTTCACTACGAGCAGTTACTGACAGACGACGATGCGCTCGAAGCAGCACCGATAGAGGTGACACCCACCCAGTATCGGTCAAATCTCGGCTGTGTGCGTGCGCGTCTCGACTGCTGGGACGAGATTGCGAATCCCGCAGTCCGTGAGGCGTTCGTCCAGGGTCGGGACTGTCACGGCATCGTCCACAAACTGCTGGCGACGGACGAACCGACGCTCTCGCTCGTCTTTGCGGGTCGGCCACCTCGACAGGGCGTCTGGCAACCACAGAGCGTTCGACTGGTCGCGGCAGCGAAGGCGCTCTCGTGGGAACGAGAAACAGAAGTCGGGCGTGCCTTCGCGGAGTATCCAGCGTACGGGATTGTCCGCGAGATTGAGATCGACGTCAGGCGCACGGCGACGTACCGTGCAGCGATTCGAACCGCCAGCGCCATCGACGGGCCGCCAGCAAGGACGAATCAGCGCTCGAAGTGCACACCCTGTGAGTTCCAGCCGAAGT
>PUMG01000246.1 GCA_003551265.1 Halovenus sp. | reverse complement strand
CTACCCTCGCGCACGAGCCGGGAACTTCGGTGGTGGAATGTTCGCGCTATTCGTCTCCCCCTCACCGGATACAACACCACGTGAGCAACGACGCCGACAGACGTCAGACGGCTTCTCTGTCGAGCCACCACCGCAGCTACGCCCAACCTACGCACAGAGCGTCACGGAGGATCTGCTAAAGCGCCTGGAGGCGGTACTTGAGGCTGGAGGTGAACGAGTACGCCTGGTTGAATCCACGGCAGACCTGCACTGGTGTTTCGAGAACGACGTGCTCGCGTTTGTGCTTCACTTCGAGGGTGCAGAGGCGATCGACGTGGACTGCTCGAACCTCGAATTCTACTACGAACGTGGGCTGCGGTCGCTGGGGCTGGTGTGGAGCCGGCCCAACCAGTTCGGATACGGCGTCCCGTTCGAGTTCCCCGGCTCACCCGACACCGGGCCGGGACTCACCGAACACGGCGAGCGACTCGTTCGTCGGTGTAACGAACTCGGTATCGTCGTCGACCTTGCCCACCTCAACGAACGTGGATTCTGGGACGTCGCAGAACGAACCACTGCGCCGCTGGTCGTCTCTCACGCTGGCGTTCACGACATCTGTCCGTCGCCGCGCAATCTGACTGACGAGCAGCTAGACGCTGTCGGTGAGTCCGATGGGATTGTCGGAATCTCATTCGCAGCGTTCGGTCTCCGACCCGACGGCACAAGAGACACCGACGTACCCATTGAACGGCTGGTCGACCACGTTGCGTACGTCGCTGACTCTATCGGTGTCGAACACGTCGGCTTTGGCTCGGATTTCGACGGTGCTGAGATTCTCGATACTGTCGGTGACGTTACTGGCGTTGGTGCTGTCCTCGAAGAACTCGAAGCGCGAGGGTTCGACACTACCGACAGACGAAAAATCGCTCACGAGAACTGGTTTCGCGTCCTCGAAGCAACCTGGGACGGACGATAATCTCACAGGTTGTGCTTGAGGTAGACGCCGAGAAACCCACCAACAGCACCGAGACCGACGGTGTACACCATGAGGAACACGAAGAGTATCCAGAAGAGAACCATCGCGAACCCGGACGCCAGTCCAAAAATTCCGAACAGGAGGAACACGAACACAAAAAACATGAGTGGGACGAGCATCACGAGACCGGCAAGCGCCCCAACTTTTGCGCCGTCGATGCCGTCACCACCCTCCAGATAGCCTGCGAGTGCGCCACCAGCAACTGTCGAGAGCGGAATAAACGAGAGCAGAATGCCAGCAACAGCACCGATAAGAGCGTTGAGTATGGTGCTAGAGTTCGAAGATGACGGTTGTGTGGTGGAGGATGCTGTCTCGGTGGACGGCTCTGTTTCGACAGAGGAGCTATCGGAGACCATGCACAGGATTTCCATCTCCGTTACATAAACTCTCCGACTATCACACGAATGGAGACGAATTCTTTTGTCAAGTGCAACTTCCGGGATGTCACGGAGCGAGACAATCCAGAATAGGTATCTTGAAGAGCGAGACGGGGTGACGTACGTCCACTGCGACGTTGATTTCCCGTTACCTCTCTGCGTTCGGCACCGAACTGAGACACCTCGGAAGCGGCGGCCGAGGGAGCGTGCTACTCGCCATCGCGGCCGGATGGGGCCTGACGATTGGGGCGAGGACGATCTATCCCGCATTGCTTCCCCACCTCCGTGCGTCCTACGGACTCTCCCTCACGAGCGCCGGAGCGTTGTTGACGATACTGTTCGTCACGTACGCGCTCGGACAGCTTCCAGGCGGGATCCTTGCGGATCGGATTGGCGAGCGGAAGACCCTGACGCTGAGTCTGGGAATTTCGTCGGTTGCCCTCCTGTTCGTCGTCCTTTCTCGGTCGAGTCTCGTCCTGTTCGTCCTGACGGGTGCGTTCGGGTTCGGCGTCGGCCTCTACGCAATCGCCCGGTTCACCGCCATCGCCACTCTCTATCCGGACCGGTTTGGGACTGCAATCGGCGTAACCAACGCCGCCCCCGAGATAGGGCA
Organism: Halovenus sp.; assembly: GCA_003551265.1. GTDB lineage: Archaea > Halobacteriota > Halobacteria > Halobacteriales > Haloarculaceae > Halovenus. The sequence continues at coordinate 11,075 of PUMG01000246.1, read as the reverse complement.
GGCGGTGTTGCCCCCGGTTGCGGGCGTGGTCGCGGTGGCAGTGGGCTGGCAGGTCGGTTTCGGGTTCGCCATTCCGGTGTTCCTGATCATCGCGGTCGTGCTCTGGACGTCTCTGCCGGCGCACACGCCCAGCGAACGCAGCACGGTCGACACCTTCTCGTCGGAGACACTCCAGTTCCTCCTCTCGGAACTGCGGAAACCGCCGGTCGTACTCGCGACCATTCTGATGGTTCTGGGTATCTCCGTCTGGCAGGCGTTTACCGGGTTCTACCCAACGTACCTGATTGAGGAGAAGGGGCTCTCCTCGGCGGTCGCAAGCGCACTTTTCGGACTCTACTTCGGAGCGACGGCACTCGTACATCCCCTTTCCGGTGCGATCTACGATCGCCTTGACATCAGGTTCACCTACGCAATTGTAGCCATCTCCGTTCCCGTACTGGTCGCCCTCACGGTCGTCGAGAACGTCTGGCTGCTCGTCGTCATATCGATTCTGCTGGGGTCGTTCCTCGGGTTCGAGACGTCCACGGAGTCGTATCTCGTCAGGGCTCTCCCCTCAAGCATCGAGGGGACAGGGTTCGGCATCCTCAGAACGACTGTCTTCGCCACCGGGGCGACAAGTCCAATCGTGTTCGGTGCTGCCGCCGATCGCCACCTCTTCGACGAGATGTTCCTCGTGCTGGCCGCAATCACGTTCGTCATGGTCGTGCTCGCGACACGCCTCCCCGTCGCCACGGACTAATTTGGAATGCTGTAACAGCTCACGCCGTACCGTCGATACGTCCAGACTGACCACGGAACGAGCAGTACGCAAAGAACCAGTGTCGCCCAGAGTACACCGGAGAACTGCAGCGTCCAGAAGTTGACAGCGCCGAGACTGAACACGCTACCAACGACAAAGAGCATCGTCCGAATCTCTGCGACAAACGCCTGTTCCTGTTCGGGTGGGAGGTCTCCTGACCGGTATCCGGCAATCAAGTCGACCATGCCACGACGGCCAATCAGCCAGCCAAGCGCCAGACAGAGCACGGCCACGTACCCAAACAGCAAGGTCTCGACCACTGGCATACTCCAGACAGTCTCGTACGTCATGATAAATGTCTCGCCGGGGGTCCTGGCGAGAAGCTCGGAACAGGTCCGAGACACCCTACGAGGGTCGCTCGTGTCTGTGTTCGTTCCAGAACGCCGCTATCTGTCCGTCGAGGAACTCGGGCGTCAACCGGACGAACTCGTCCTGTTCGCCCGTCGAGAGATACGGGAACACGCTGTGTCTGGCACCCTCGGTGTACCGACGGCCAACGAACACCCGGATGCCGACCTCGTCTGCGCCCCGGATGACCCGTCCAAGTGCCTGCCGTGCGCGCCGAAGTGCGGGTACTGTCAGGGCGTACTCGAACGCGTTCTCGCTGCCGAAGGCGTCGGCGTAGGCCCGCTTGACTGCCGTAATCCGTGGTGAGCCGATGTTGACCAGCGGAACGCCAACCACGCCACAGCAGTGGAGTTTCTCGCCGTCGTAGTCGACTCCCTCCGTCAGTGTCCCGCGAGTACTCGTCACGAGCACCTTCGATTCTCCACCGAAAAACTGCTGTTTCAGGGTTTCAGTCTCCTCGTTGGTCGAACTCTCGTCGACTAACACCGGTCTGTCGACCACACGCTCCAGATATCGCCCAGCCCAGTGTGCCTCGCGGTAGTTGGGCATCGCCAGCAGCACGTTGCCGGGCGAGCGCGCCAGCACCCGCAGGACCTGTGCGTACTCGTCTCGCGTTCGATTCCACGTCTCGGGGTCGTCGTTCTCTGCCGGGTTGCCACGGTTACGCGCTGTAAATGGTGTTGCATCGACTATCCAGGATGCCCGGTTGGACTCGGGAAACGGCAGGTCGTAGGTCCGCTCGACTACGGGCCGGTTCGACTCACGGAGCGCAGAGAGTCCAGACACCTCGGCGAACACGTCGAGCGGTTCGAGGGTTGCGCTCATCAGGATGCCGCCGCCCAGTCCCTCGAATACCTCGCGCAACGATTCCCCTGGCATACACTCGAACAGAACCAGCCCTGCAGTGTAGTGTGCCTCCCAGGGTTCGCTCACGCTGCGTTCGTCTTTCGGCGAGTACTCGAGTTCTATCTCACGGAGATGAGTCGCGTGGTCGTACTCCCACCACAGCCCCATGACCGCACCGACGGCCGTACAGACAGGGGTTCGCGTCAGTCCGAGTTCGTCGATGGTGCTCTCGGTCGCGTTGCCGATTGCCGAGAGCGACCGCCACAGGTCGCCGGTGTATCCTGCAGATTCCGCCCACGCCGTCAACTCGTCCTGTTCGACCGTCTTCGGGTCCCGTAAGGGCAGCTCGATGTCGTGCTCCGGGAGGACTTCAGCCGTCGCTGGTGGTCCAGTTCGCCACGTCCGGCCGAACTCCTCGTCCAGATGGCGTGCGATACGGTCGTCGAGCCACGCCAGCAGGTCGTCATAGAAGTCACGCGCACGTTCGAGCGCCCGGAGCGGGACATCGTGGCTGGCCAGTTCGTCCCGTACCTGCTGGCTGTTCTGCGGTGACTGCTGGGCGCGCGAAACCAGCGTCGAGAAGTCGTTTCGGGCCTGTACGAGCGTCTGTCGACCCACCCGGTTCGAGAGGAGGTCCCGGACCCGTTCTTCGAGTCGGTGAGCCTCGTCGACGACGAGAAACGTCTCCTCTCCGAGCACTGGTGCGAGTAGCGGCCGGGACGCTGGGTCGAACAGGTGGTTGTAGTTACCCACGACGACGTCAGCAGATTCGAGCAGGACGCTCATCACGCGGTGTGGACAGGTTCCACGTGCTGCGCTCGCGGGGAGGTACTCCTCGGCAGTCACGACGTGTTCTTCACCCGCGTCGAAACCCACAGGAGAGCCTCTGTTGCGGGCGTACCAGTCAGCCTCGAACGGGCAGTAAAGCGGGGTGTTCTCGCCGTCGACCATCGACTCCGGGGCGGACTGCTGGGTGGACGGATACGGCGTTTCGACTCCGGCGGTTTCGAGCGTCTCGACGTGAATCGACTGCTGTCCGACACCACCGGGACGGGCGTGTCTGACGAGGTCGCTGGCGCGCTGTGGGTCCCACCAGATGTCGCTCTCTTCGCCGCCGACTTCGGCCGATGCGACCGCCATGTCGTCGCTCGTGCCCTCGCTCTCGACCAGTCCAGCGGTGTTCTCTCGCAGGTCCTCACACCGGTCGTGGACGCCCACATCCTCTGGAAAGACTCCCTCACGGCCGTACGGACAGAGGTCGCGCTTGCCGACGAGGGCAACCCCGCACAGGGGTTCGTCGAGACCCGCGTTCAGCGTCCGCAGGTCCTCGACGAACTGGGTACGCTGTTGTTTGACGGGCGTTACCACGACGACGTTCTCGTAGGGACCGTCCCGAATCAGCACCGAAGCAGCGGTCAGTGCCGCCATCGTCTTGCCAGTGCCACAGGGTCCCTCCATGGCGAGGTAGCCCTGTTCGCGGCCAACCTCGATTGCGGCTTCGATTGCATCACGCTGGTTCTCGTACGGCTCATCGAACCCGAAGTACGTGCGCCAGCGCTCACTCGGGTCGGATGCCATCTGGAGGGAACTGGGGGAGCATCAGATTTGAACCTGCGGATTGTACCTTCTCAGGACGAACGCTCGTCGGTTTCGCTCACGTCTTTGGGCGGGACGTACGCTCGGCCAACCAGACCACCGAGGAGCGTCTCGGTAAGCGAGAGCGGGTCCTCTGCTTCGGGGTCGCGCACCGCTTCGAGACGACGGATAGTCGTCTGGTAGTAGTTAACCACGGTCACGAGGAGAATGCCGCCGAGCGTGTTGCCGAGCAACACAGGCAGGACGAACTCGCCCAGCCCGGCAAACAGTGACGCATCCGTCTCCAGTGTGAGAAACAGAAGCTCCGTGAATGAGACGACGACGTGGTACAGCCCCGCAACGGGAATACTCAAGAAAGCGAGGTAAATGAGCAGCAGGCGGGCCGCTGTGCTGTCAGCGGCGAAGTCCATCCAGACGACGCCCGCGACGATGAAGCCTGCCACCAGGGCCTTGAAGAACAGGTCAACTGGTGACAGCAAAAGCGCGTTCTCACCGATGGTGATGCCTGCTTCGGTCGCTCCGTCAGCGACGACTGCCGTCTCGGAGAAGACAATCGCCCCCGCCATCGCGCCCAGAGCGTTGCCCGCGAGTACGAAGACAAACACGCTGACCAGCAACGGGATGCTGGCCAGCCGTTCGAGCACGATTGCGACCGGGGGCAGTGTGTTCTCGGTGTAGAGCTGGTAGCCCCCAAGGATGATGTACATGAACCCCAGCGGATAGAGCAGCTGACTCAGCACCGGCGCGCCGTCGAAGTGTGCGTACATCTGGACGTACAGCAAGAACGTGAGCGAAATAGCGAAGCCACCAGCCAGCGCGCTGAAAAACAGCTCCCGCCGACCGGTCGTCAGCTCGTAATCGCCGTAGACCACGACGCGCTGGTAGATTTCGTCGGTCCCAAAGCGGTCACGCACCTTCGAGCCGACTGCAGGTGCCCCGGTCTTCGACTGCTCGAAACTCTTGCGAAGCTGTTCGTCAAAATCGGGTTGCTCGGGCTTTTTCATGCTCGTCTGTCTCACACGGTTGATACTGTCAGACGAAAGTCCTGTCGGATTGCTACCCGAGAGGGTTACAGCTCGTAGCGTTCGCCGTCGAGCGCCAGTGGCTCCTCGAAGGCTTCCTCCGCAGGGTAGAAGTGTGCGACGTGGACGAGTCGTGTCCGCCGAGCGTCGAGGTCGTCCGCCAGCGACAGTGCACCCTCGCGGGTCATGTGCTTGGTTCCGAACGTCCGGGGAACGCCGTCGCTGTCGTGGTGGTCTCCACCCAGGGAGTGGTACTCACACAGATGGGCCGGAACGATAGCCTCCGCAAGCAGCAGGTCGGGCTCTGCCAGCACCGCTTTCGACTCTGCAGAGATGGCGTAGCAGGTATCCCCCGACAGCGAGAGCTTCGCACCAGTCACAGGGTCCTCGATCGCCAGCCCGTAACACAGAAGCGGCGGGTGGACGACAGGGACCAGCGTTACCATCAGCCCGCAGGTTTCGAACGGCTCGAACGGCGTCCGTGGTTGGACCGTCACCTGGTCGAGGTAGACGTAGTCGCTGGCGACAGTCTCTGCGACGCTCTCGCCGGTCTGTGGGTCGACCTCGTCGGCAGCGAACACGTCGAGGTCGTCGACCAGACGGAAACAGTTCCCGAGGCCATCGAGGTGGTCGAAGTGCACGTGTGTGACGATGCTGGCGTCGGGCAGCGGAACATCTTCTCGAAGAAACTGGTGACGAAAGTCCGGGCTGAAATCCACCAGCAACGACTCGCTGGTTCGCTCGTTGTACACGTGAACCGAAAAGCGCGTCCGCTCGACACCGCCGCTGGGCGTAATCGTCGCTCCCTGCGCTCTGAGACGTGCACGCAACTCCGGCGGGGGATCACGTGCGGTCAGACATGTCTCGCACGTACACCCGACAGTCGGTGTCCCGGTCGTATCGCCGGTACCCAGCAACGTCACTTGCATCACGAAACCGTAGGCTGGCTCAGCACAAAAGGCTCCTGATGGCTTCTACCCCGGACCATCACTCGACTGTCATTCCGGAAACCTCGAAGCGTGCGCCGCCGTCTTCGCTCTCTGTCACGTCGATACTCCAGCCGTGGGCTCGGACAATCTGCTTGACGATGGCCAGCCCGATTCCCGTCCCGTCATCCCGGGTCGAGTAACCGCTCTCGAACAACTGTTCACGGTCAGTCTCATCGATTCCGTCGCCGTCATCGGCGACGTAGAAGCCCCGTTCATCGGGGAGATTCCCAATAGTGACAGTGACGTCGTCGCCCCCGTGGTCGATAGCGTTCGAAAAGAGGTTCTCGAGCACGGTGCTCAGACGACTCTTGTCGGCCTGAACCGTGCCTTCGACGGCGATTTCGAGATGTGCACAGTTCGTCTCGACAGTCGTCCAGCAACGAGCAGCTAGCTCAGCGAGGTCGACCGCTTCTGTCTCACCCACCGTCTCGCCCTGCCGTGCGAGCGTCAGGAGGTCCTCAATGAGCTGGTCCATCCGCTCGAGAGCGGCGTCGAGGTGGTCAATATGTTCGCTGTCACACTCGTCTTCGAGCAGATCAAGACGAAGCATCGCAACGTTCAGCGGGTTCCGGAGGTCGTGTGAGACGAAACTGGCAAACTCGTTGAGCCGCTCTTTCTTGCGGGCCAGCCGTTGCTCGCGCTCGATGCGCGCTATTGTACTCGCCGTGTGGTCACAGAGGAGTTCCGCAAGCGCGAGGTCTTCCGCGTCGAAACCGCTCACGTCGGTGCTGGTTGCCTGCAAGACGCCGTACTCACCGATGGGAACGCTCAGCCCCGAGCGGTAGGTCTCCTTTGCTGGTTTCGACGTGTCGTCCTGGGCCACGTCGTCGACAATATAAGATTCCCCCGTCTGAAACGTCTTCCCTGCCAGGCCTTCCGTGACGTGCATTCGTCGCGCACCGCCAGACGGTGTCGCTTCGGATCTCGCGTACGGGACGAGCCACTCGCCCTCGCGTAGTACCACCACGCACTGGTAGAACGAAAGGATGTTCGCCGAGACCTCGACCGTCCGTTCACACGCCTCTTCGACGGTTTTGGCCTGCTGTATCGCTGTGGCTGCCTCGTGGAGCGCTTCGAGTGTCGACTGATACGCTTTTTGCTGGGAGATGTCCCGAACGGAGACGAGGATGCCGCCGACTGGTTCCTCACCGATGTAGTTGTGGGCTCTGCTTTCGAGCCACACCCACTCGCCGTCGGTCGTTCGGACGCGGAACTCGCTCAGTACGACTTCGTCGGGGCTGTCGAGCGCTTGTTCGAAGTCTTTCTGCGCCTTTTCGACGTCGTCGGGATGGATGGCTTTCAAAAACGGCTCTCCGGCACATCCCGCCAGTTCGACCTCCCCGCCTCCAACCCGAAAACTGCTCTGGTACTCGACCTTGCCGTCTTCGTCCAGCACGACCATGATGTCCGGCGAGTGCTCCAGATACTGTCTGTACTGTTCGAGTTCGCGTTCGCGCTGTTTCTGCTCCGTGATGTCCGTCAGCACGCCACAGATAGCCTCGACGGTCCCGTCCCTGTACACCGGGGACTGGCGTATGAGATACTTTTTTGTCCCCGTATCCGTTGACGTGTCAGTCTCCGTGTCGACTCTCGGAATGTCTATCTCCCCCTCAACGGTCTCGCCAGTTTCGACGACTCGTCTGTCTCGTTCCCGGCTTCTCTCGGACTGATCGAGCGCGAACAGGTCCTCGTCTGTGAGACCGGTCACGTCTGTAGACTCCTCGAGGTCGAACAGCGCTCGACACGTCTCGTTCATCAGGAGGTACCGTCCGTCAACATCCTTCAAAAATACAGCCGCGGACATCGTCTGGAGCACAGTTTCGCACTGGTGGGGCCGCGACGCTGTCTGCCCATGTTCTTGTCCGTCGATTGCTCGCCCGTCGATTGCACGCTCGATACTGTCAGCGAGAGCGCCGAGTTGTTCGTTACTCTCTTCGACGTACTCGGTCACCCCCGCAGAGACCACTTCAGCGAGAAGCCCCTCAAGACTGATGTCTGCGAAGAGAACGAACGGCAGCTGAGGATACTCTTCTCGCAACGTCTCGAGTAGTTCCAGCGCATCCAGTTTCGGTGGCCTGTGAGCGCCGACCACGCAGTCGATAGTACTCGATTCGAGAGACGACCTGAGTTCGTTTGTGTCTGCTCTCGTCACCACGTTGAACGTCTCTCGCTCTCTTTCCAGAGATGTCTCGACCAGCTCACGTAACCGTGGGTTGGTGTCAACGTAGAGGACTGTGACAGAGCGGTCGTCTCTCATGAGGGTACGTTCGCCCCTCTATTAATTAAGATTGGGGGGCGGGACAACGACACACAGTCAGCATCAATCGTGACTGTGGTCGTGTCCGTCACTCTCGAAACTCCCCCCAGCGACGAGTGCGTCATGGTCGCCATCCACCATATCGAGATTCTTCAGCGTGTCTCGTTCCTCGAAATCTTTGACCGCGTCGAGCAGGTCATTCTGTGTGAGCGTCATCCGCTCTTCGGTGAGTGCTTCGAGTACCGCCTCCCGCATGACGAGGCGAAGGTCGCTTCCAGTCAGACCGTCGGTGAGTTCTGCGACTGCGTCGGGGTCGAAATCCGCAATGTCCATCTCGCGGGTGATGATACGGAGGATGTCCGCACGCATTGGAGCGTCTGGCCTGGGGAAGTTGACAATCTCGTCGAACCGTCGCCACGCCGCCGCATCGAGCTGGTCCGGGTGATTCGTCGCACCGATGAGCAACACCTCGTCACGGATGAGCGACACCTCGTCGATGCTCTTGAGCAGGGTGTTGACGGCTCGTTTGATTGCGGCGTGTTCGTCACTGGAGCGGGTCTTCGCCACGAAGTCGAACTCGTCGATGAACAGAATACACGGCGAGAGCCGTTTGGCAACCTCGAACGTCTTGTCGACGTTCTTCGCGGTCTCACCCAGATACTGGCTGGTTATCATCGACAGCTTCACCTCGACACACGCGAGTCCGAGTTTCCCTGCGAGCGCTCGCGCGACCGACGTTTTACCAGTTCCCGGCGGACCGACGAACAGGAGCTTTCCTATCTCACGGAGTCCAATGTTCGCCAGATACTCCCGGTGTTCGATAGCCTTGACAATTTTCTGAATCTCGCGCTCCTGTTCCGCGGTGAGGACGATATCGTCGAGTGACATCTCTATCTCCTCGGGAGCGCGGACGTCGACGAGGTCGAGCATCTCGTCTTCCTCCTCGTCGAAGTACTCCTCTAGCAACGCGTTGATGAACGCCCTGTCTGCACGCGCTGGTCGGTTGGTCTCGCGGGCGAGTTCGTAGCTCACGTCGTGGTCGTCTTCGAACGCCGCTGCGAGCGTCGGGTTCGTTTCGAGTGCCTCGTCGTCGACCCGGTCGAGGTACCACTGCTCAGCCATCGAGCGGTCAGTGAACTCCAGTTCGTCGGTGAAATCGTCGTAGTCGGTGAACATCAGTCCCGAAATCGCCTCCCACGGACGTTCGACACCCGTCGCCTGCCGTGCTGCCTCGACTGTCGGTGACAGCGGTCGGTCGATGGTTCCACCGCTCCAGAACGGTGCGCGATACGACGGCGGCAGGTCGTCGGCGTCGAGTTCCTCGTTTTCGGTGTACGTGAGCGTCGTCAGCACGAACTCGACGACAGAAAGCTCCTGGTCGGTCATTCCCACGCAACTAGTTTCTGAACCGAAATAAGTCAATCGAACGACCGACCACCTGCCGAAGGCGAATCCCTATATCCAGCGGTTACGATGAGACACGTATGAGCACGCGACAGATGACAGCCCACATCTCGGTCGTCGATTACGGTCTCGGGAATCTCCGGAGCGTCACCCGCGGTCTCGAACGCGCGGGTGCATCGGTCGAGATCACCACCGACCCGACGACGCTCGACGACGCCGATGGCATCGTCCTTCCCGGTGTTGGTGCGTTCAGCGAAGGGATGGAAAACGCCGGACCGTTCCGGGAGTTGCTGGTCGAACAGGCCGACGCTGGCACGCCGCTTTTCGGTATCTGTCTCGGGATGCAGATGTTGCTCACGACCAGCGAGGAGGCCGAACACGCCGGAGAAGGAGAAACCGAGGGTCTCGACCTGATTCCTGGCTCTAACCGCCGCTTTCCGGACGACGTGAAGGTGCCACAGATGGGCTGGAACCGACTCTCGGTCGTGCGCGACCATCCGCTCGTCGAGGGTGTCGACGGCGAGTACGCCTACTTCGTCCACTCGTACTACGCCCAGCCAACAGATGACGGGGCTGTCGTGGCAACGACTGATTACGGACTCGATTTCGCCAGCATCGTCGCGAACGACGCTGGCACCGTCTTCGGGACACAGTTTCACCCCGAGAAGTCGGGAGAGACCGGGTTGCGGATTCTTCGTAACTTCGTCGAGTTGTGTCGGGACCAACGCTGAAGTTGTGTCGAGACCAGCGCTTAATCACACAGTACTACAAGGGAGGTCGCCGAAACCGGGGTATGGACACGACCGGGAGGTGTCTGGCGTGAATTCGGAGGACACGACAGTCCCCCTGCCCGTCCAGCGTCGTCTCCTCGAACTTGCGGTGAAAACCGCCGAGCGGACTGCGATTGCCCCGGAGCGAATCGTCGATATGCTGAGCGCCGAGGTCGGTCAGACCGAGAGCGATGTCGTCTACGAGGAGAACAAACTCGTGTTGAGGCGCTACACACCCAACGAAAAGAAACACGGGACACCTGTGTTCATCGTCTACGCACTTGTCAACCGTCCGTATATCCTGGATTTACAGCCCGACAGAAGTGTTATCCGCCAGTTGCTCGATGCAGGCTTCGAGGTGTATCTCGTCGACTGGGGCGAGCCGTCACGCCTCGATACGACGCTTGGGCTCGCCGATTACATCTGTCGGTATCTCACTAACTGTGTTGACGTTGCCTGTGACTACTCCTCGACCGGGAGCGTCCATCTGCTTGGCTACTGTATGGGCGGCACACTGTCGATTATGTACACGACCCGGTTTCCAGAGCGGGTCAGGACGCTCTCGCTCATGGCGACACCCGTCGTCTTCGACGACACCGGCGGCTTGCTCGAACGGTGGGCAGCACAGTACAACCCCGCGACGGTCGCACAGACCTATGGCAACGTCCCCGCAGAACTGCTGGCCAGCCAGTTCGCCATGATGGAGCCGGTCGAGAACCTCCTCACGAAGTACGTCCGCTTTTTCGAGAATATCGAAGACCCGGCGTTCGTCGAGATGTTCGCCCGGATGGAGCGCTGGACGTGGGACGGTGTCGATGTCGCCGGTCGCGTCTTCCGCGAGTTCGTCGACGATGTCTATCGGAACAACCGACTCATCGATGGAAAACTTACCCTCGATGGAGAGCGAGTCGACCCGGCTGACATCAACGTTCCACTGCTCCAGATACTCGGTCAGTACGACCACATCGTCCCGCCAGCGTCGAGTCGACCACTCAACGACGCCGCCGGCAGCGACGACGAGCGCATCATCGAGTTCCCGGCTGG